>JALQSY010000015.1 GCA_023264215.1 Candidatus Nanopelagicales bacterium | reverse complement strand
GCTCGTACAACCTGCTGCTGCGCACCACCCTCGCGACCCGGTTCTCCGACGCGCAGTGCGGGTTCAAGGCCATCCGGTCGGATCGCGCCCGCGACCTGCTGCCGCTGGTCGAGGACACCGGCTGGTTCTTCGACACCGAGCTGTTGGTGCTGGCCGAGCGGACCGGTCTGCGCATCCACGAGGTCCCGGTGGACTGGGTCGACGACCATCTGGGTGTCGATGTCCTTGTGCCGGGGCCGCTCGAAGACCTCCGTCTCCGGACCGATCGTGATCTTGAACTTCCCGTCGTGTCGTTCCTCGACGTCGCCCACATACTCGAGCAGCGAGATCGTGTCCGCCCAGCGGATGTTGTGACTGGTCGGATGGCTGAAGATCGCCGTCAGCGTATTGAGGTGATGGTTGTTGAGGTGGACGGGCTCGTCCCCGGTCGCATGCGCCATGCGGCATACCCTGCCAGACCGGGTGCGGCCGGGCTGAGGGCAGGGCCTACGTAGGCTGCGCGCATGCAGGCTCCTCGCACCGCACTCGTCACGGGAGGCTCGCGCGGCATCGGCGCTGCCACGTCGCGCGCCCTGGCGCAGGCCGGCTACGCGGTCGCGGTCCACTACGGCGCATCCGAGGATCTCGCGACCCAGGTGGTGTCCTCGCTCGCGGGCCATGGGCATGTCCCGGTCCAAGGCGACCTGCGAGACCCCGACCAGGTGCGAGCCATGGTCGACCAGGCCGCGGCAGCCCTCGGCGGCATCGATGTGCTGGTGAACAACGCGGGGGTCTTCTTCAGTCACCCGATCGATGTGGCCTCGTACGAGGAGTGGCAGCGAGCCTGGCAGGAGACGATCGCGGTCAACCTCACCGGGCCGGCCAACGCGACCTGGTGCGCGGTGAGGCACATGCCCGCAGGAGGACGGATCATCAACATCGGCTCGCGAGGTGCCTTCCGGGGCGAACCGCACAGCCCGGCCTACGGCGCCACGAAGGCAGGCATCGCGGCGTTCGGGCAGTCGCTGGCGAAGTACCTCGGGGCACGCGGAATCGCCGTGACCACCATCGCGCCGGGCTTCGTCGACACCGACATGGCCATCGAGGCGATGGAGGGTGAGGGGGGTGCCGTCCGACGCGCCGAGAGTCCCTTCGGCCGCATCGCGACCGCCGAGGAGATCGCGGCCGCCGTCGTCTACCTCGCCTCGCCGGAGGCCGAGTGGGCCAGCGGCGGGATCCTCGACCTCAACGGAGCGTCCTACCTGCGCATGTAGGCGCTATCGGTCGAGCAGGAAGTCGCGCAGGAGCCGGCTGAACTCCTCGGCGTGTTCGATCTGGGTCCAGTGACCGCAGTTGCCGAACACGTGCAGTTGGGCGTCGGGGATGAGCTCGAGCAGTCGCAGTGACGCGGCGAGGGGGATGACCCGGTCCTCGCGACCGTGGATGATCATGGTGGCAGCGGCGATCGAAGCGATGTCGGCATCGGCGTGAGCCATGGCATCCACCCAACGCTGGCGGGGGGCGGGGAACATCGAGGCGTAGGCCTCGTGGACTCCGGGACGAATGCTGGCCTCGTAGCGGAGCCGGGCGAGATCGTCGATGCCCGGGGCGGGGGTCGCGGTGAAGATGCGCAGGAGCTCGGCCATGGACTCCACGCTCGGCTCGTACCCCCACACGGCATCGAGTCCCGGGGTGATGTCGAACGGCACGCCTACGGCTCCCATCAGCCCGAGCCGATCGACCCGCCCGGGATGGTGGATCGCCAGTGACAGGGCGATCGATCCGCCGAAGGAGTTGCCGACGACGTGCACGCGATCCAGCCCGAGGGCATCGATGACGCCGAGAGCATGAGCGGTCCAGCCGGCCATGTTGTAGGCCGATCCTTGGCGATCGGAACACCCGAAGCCGGTGAGGTCCGGTGCCACGACCCGGAAGTCGCGGGCTAGCTCGGGAATGGTCAGCCGCCAGTTCGCCCAGGCGCTGACGCCCGGTCCGGATCCGTGGATGAGGAGCACGGTGCCGCCGCCCGGGTCGACGACCGTGTCATGGACGTTCGTCGAGATGCCTGCGGCGTCGATGAAGACGCCGATCTCCGGACTGTCCGTCATGGTCCCTCCCGAGGGATCTGCGACTTCGACAGCTTGCGGCCGTCGCCGTCGGTGATGAGTTCATGGTGCACGTACGTCGCCGCCGCCACGTTGGGAGCCCCGAAGGCGTGCGCGAGGAACACCTGGGCGGCCGACGAGGGGAGGAGGTCACGGCCCCGCACGATATGGGTCGTGCCCAGGTCGCGGTCCTCCACCACGGAGACGAGTTGATACGCCGGGAGATCGTCGCGACGCCAGATGATGAAGTCGCCCATCTCGACGTCGAGGAGCACGCGCTGCTCGCCCACGGTGATCGACGTCTCGCGAGGGACTGCCACGCGAAGAGCGCTCGCCCCTGGCTCGAAGGCGTCTCCACGCGATCGACACCCGCCTGCGCAGCCTCCCGATGCCGGCCCGCGCTGCTGGGAGCGGGAGCAGGTGCATGCGTAGACCATCAGGCCCCGGTCCCGCGCTCGCATGAGCTCGGTGCGGTAGTGCTCGGTCCTGGTGCGCTGGGACCAGTGGGCCTCGAAGTCGTCGACGTCGCGGGGGCCGATGGTCCAGGCGAGGCCCATCCGCTCGAGCGTCGAGAAGATGTCCTCGACGTACTCCCGCCGGTAGCGGGCGGCATCGGCGTCATCGATGCGGAGCGCGATCTCCGCGTCGATGCCAGCGGCGACCTCGGCCGTCAGTTCGAGATTGCGCAGGTTCCCCGCGTGCAGATAGCCGCTCGGCGTCGGCGCATACCGGGTCAGGGCCACGGCGCCATTGTCGCGCTAGGCGGTCTCGATTTCCGCGGCCGCGTCCAGGCCGAGCTCGGCCGTGGAGATGTCGCGCATCTCGACCTTGCGCACCTTGCCGGTGACAGTCATCGGGAATTCGTCCACGACCCGCACGTAGCGCGGGATCTTGTAGTGGGCGAGGCGTCCGGTGCAGAACTCGCGCAGGGCCTCGGGCGTGAGCGGGTCAGCTCCCGGTCGCAGCCTCACCCATGCGGCGAGTTCCTCTCCGTAGACGGCATCGGGCACGCCGATGACCTGGGCGTCGATGATGTCCGGATGGGCGTAGAGGAACTCCTCGATCTCGCGCGGGTAGATGTTCTCGCCGCCACGGATCACCATGTCCTTGATCCGGCCGGTGATGTTGACGTAGCCCTCGTCATCCATCACCGCGAGATCGCCGGTGTGCATCCAGCCCTCGTCGTCGATCGCCTCAGCCGTGCGCTCCGGGTCCTCCCAGTAGCCGCGCATGACCGAATAGCCACGCGTGCAGAATTCGCCGGGCACGCCCCGTGGGACCGTCTCGCCCGTCGTCGGATCGATGACCTTGATCTCCACGTGCGGATGGACTCGGCCGACTGTCGAGACCCGACGGTCGATCGAGTCGTCCCTGTCCGTTTGCGTGGAGACAGGTGACGTCTCCGTCATGCCGTAGCAGATCGAGACCTCGTGCATCCCCATGGTGTCGATCACCTGCTTCATGACCTCCACCGGGCAGGGCGACCCCGCCATGATCCCGGTGCGCAGCGATGCGAGGTCGAGGGACGCGACGGCGTCATGGTTGAGCATGGCGATGAACATCGTGGGAACGCCGTAGAGGGAGGTGCAGCGCTCCTCGGAGACGGCCTGCAGTGTGAGGCCGGGATCGAATCCCGGCGCCGGGATCACGATCGTGGACCCGTGGGAGGTCGCCGCGAGATTGCCCATCACCATGCCGAAGCAGTGGTAGAACGGCACGGGAACGCAGATCCGGTCGGCTTCGGAGTAGCCGAGCTTCTCGCCGACCAGGAAGCCGTTGTTGAGGATGTTGCGATGGCTGAGCGTCGCCCCCTTGGGGAAGCCGGTCGTGCCGGAGGTGTACTGGATGTTGATGGGGTCATCGGCTCGCAGGCCGGACTCGATGACGCTGAGGCGCGAGGGGTCGCTGGCGCGACCTGCTTCGAGCAGGTCGGCCCACTCGGGATCCCCGAGGAAGATGGCGTGTTGCAGAGCGGGGCACTCCGCGCGAACGCTTCCGACCATCGCGCGGTAGTCGCTGCCCTTGAATTCCGGTGCGGCGATCAGGAGTGCGATGCCGGCCTGGTTGAGCACGTAGGCGAGTTCATGGGTGCGGTAGGCCGGATTGATCGTGACGAAGATGGCGCCGATTGCGGCGGAGGCATATTGCGCGATCGCCCATTCGAGGCGATTGGGGGCCCAGATGCCGATGCGATCACCGGTGGTGATGCCCATCGCCAGAAGGCCGAGGGCGCACGCCTCGACCTCGGAAAGGAATTCGGCGTAGGTCACGCGTAGCCCGGCGACGCAGTCGACGAAGGCCTCACGATCGCCGAACCGAGCGGCCGTGTCGCGGAGGTTGGCGATGATGGTCGCGTCGAGGAGTGGAGGCGCGAGAGCCCCCGCCTCCTGCGAGAACTGCTGGGTCATGGGGCGCCACCTCGTACGGCCTCGTCAGGACCGGACGCTAGCAGTCGTGCGCCCGGCCGACAGGTACTTCGACCTCACCGGTGATGGCATATTCCGCGGAGCGGTTGAGCGCTCCCACGTGCGTGTCCGAGGGGGGACTTGAACCCCCATGCCCTTGCGGGCACTAGCACCTCAAGCTAGCGCGTCTGCCAATTCCGCCACCCGGACGTGGTGGAGACCTGACCGTGAGGGGACACGACCCGATCGCCGACGGTGAGGATAACAACACGCCGAGGGCTGCCACCACGCGCCTGGGCAGGGCAGGATGTCGGTGTGGACGCGACTGGCGAGGCGACGAGCCCGGAGGCTGCGGCCGCCGAGGCGGAGGTCGTGCAGATCCTGCAAGACCTCATCCGCTTCGACACGAGCAACGACGGCACGGACGGCGGACCCGGGGAGGCCGCGGCCGCCGAGTACGTGGAGGCCCTGCTGACCGAGGTCGGGCTGGAGGCGGAGCGCTTCAGCACGACGTCCTCGCGCAGGCAGGGTGTCGTCGCACGCATCCCGGGCGGCGACCCGTCGCGGCCGGCACTGCTGATGCACGGGCATCTGGACGTGGTTCCCGCGCAGGCCTCCCACTGGCGCGTGCCGCCCTTCTCCGGAGAGATCCTCGACGGCATGGTGTGGGGTCGCGGCGCCGTCGACATGAAGGACATGGACGCGATGCTGCTGGCGCTGGCGCGGTCCTGGGCTCGTGCTGGCCGCACACCCGACCGCGATCTCGTGCTGCTCTTCATCCCCGACGAGGAGGCCGGTGGCCAGCATGGATCGCACTGGATCGTCGACAACCGCCCCGACATGCTCGACAACGTCACCGAGGGGGTCAGCGAGGTCGGCGGCTTCTCCCTCACGCTGCCCGACCAGCGTCGGCTGTACCTGATCCAGACGGCCGAGAAGGGAATCGCCTGGATGCGCCTGGTCGCAGAAGGCGTGGCGGGTCACGGCTCGGCCATCGCGGCCGAGAACGCGGTGGCCGAGATCGCGGCGGCGGTGACCCGGGTCGCTGAGCACCGATGGCCCGTGCAGCTCTCGCCATCAGCGCGGCACATGGTCGCCGCGATCGGCGAGGCCTTCGGCGTCGAGCTCGAGCTCGAGGACACGCAGGAGCTCGCCCGCCAGCTCGGCCCGGCAGCGCGCTTCATCGGAGCGGGGACGCGCAACACGGCGAACCCGACCATGCTGCAGGCCGGCTACAAGGCCAATGTCATCCCCGCGGACGCCAGCGCGGTCATCGACGGACGCTACGTCCCGGGGGAGGAGCACGCCTTCCTCGGCGAGATCGACCGCCTGCTCGGCCCGCGCGTCCGCCGCGAGTTCATCAACCATGATGTCGCGCTCGAGGCTCCGTTCGAGGTGCCGCTGGTGGCGGCGATGATCGCCGCGATCGAGGGCGAGGACCCTGGCTCGGTGGTCGCGCCGTACATCCTGTCGGCGGGGACGGATGCGAAGGCGTTCTCGCGCCTGGGCATCCAGGGCTACGGCTTCTCGCCCCTGCAGTTGCCGCCCGACCTGGACTTCACGGCGCTGTTCCACGGCGTCGATGAGCGCGTGCCCATCGACGCGGTCGCGTTCGGGGTTCGCGCCCTCGACCGACTGTGGCGGCTTGCCTAAGTGCGATTGACGCGCATGACGCGGCGCTTCAGCCAGGCGGTGCGCCGGCCGTCGGGGTAGACGCGCACGCGAGCGAGCTCCCAGTGCCCGTACTCCGCATACTCGGTGAGAACGCTGCGTGCGACATCGCGAGTCGTGGACCTGGGCAGGGACACCTTGCGGAACTCGTAGGTCGATGCGCGCGGCATGGTCCTCCTCGGTCGAAGGGCTTCTGCTTCCCGTCCGTCACCCGACGTCCGGACCATTCTCCCCGACGGCGACGGCCTGCGCGGCGACTTCGTCGAGGACGTGACGGATCTCGGAC
This sequence comes from Candidatus Nanopelagicales bacterium, assembly GCA_023264215.1. Next base: position 13,716 of record JALQSY010000015.1, on the reverse strand, counting down.
GGCAAGACGACCTGGGCACTGTCCAAGGCTGCCTTCCACTGATGGGTCGTGCGCGCACCGACGAGCGTGGCGCAGACACGGGGGCGCTCGCGCACCCATGCCAGGGCGGCTGAGGCGGCCGGGATGCCCAGGCCCTCGCCCGCTGCGCACAGCCCGTCGACGACGGGTCGCGCCCATGGCTCGCGGTAGTGGTGCATCCGCTCGGCGTGGCGCTCACCGGCACCCCGCGAATCCGGGGGAGTCGCATGCCGGTACTTGCCGGTGAGCACGCCGCCCGCGAGGGGCCAGGCGCCGATGAGCCCGACAGACAGCGCGTCCGCGATGTCGGCGTAGGGACGAGCGGTCGCGACATCGAGCAGCGAGTAAGGAATGCACAGGGCAGCGAGATCGGAACGATCCGCATGCGATGCGAGCGCACCCGCCACGAGCGAGGCCTGCCAGGGTTCGGCGGGCACGAGGCCGACGTACATCGCCCGCCCCGTCTGCTGGGCAATCGCCAAGGCCGAGACGAGTTCACCCCAGGGCGTGCCGCCGGCCCAGCCCTCGACCAGCCACAGGTCGGCGTGCTCGACTCCCGTCGCCGCGATCGCCGCGTCGAGGCGCGAGAGCAGGGCGCCTCGCGACGCGCTCGCCGCAAGCCGCAGGGACACGAAGGCGTCCCTGCGAGCACCCGAGGCCACGATCGCGTCGTGGGCGATGCCCGGATCGGTCGACTCCGGATCGACGTCGATGAGGTTTCCCCCCGCATCGACGAGCATGTGGACCTGGCGCCGCGCCTCCTCTCGGTCGGTCCCTCGGCCCCACGTCGCGGCGCCGAGGCCCACGACTCCCACGCTGGCCCCGGTACCGCCCAGCCGCCGCGTCTCCACGTGGGCAACCTAGCCATCGCGGGGGGTGGATAGGCTCGCTCGACACGCGCGCGTCGATGCCACCGACCGCGCTAGGACTTCGGGAGGGCCGATGCACCTGGGACTCAACCTCGGGTACTGGGGAGCGGGCAACGACGCCGAGAACCTCGAGATGGCGCGGGTCGCGGATCAGCTCGGCTACGCCGTGGTCTGGGCCGCCGAGGCGTACGGCTCGGATGCGGCGACGGTCCTGTCGTGGGTCGCGGCCCAGACCGAGCGCATCGACGTCGGGTCGGCCATCTTCCAGATCCCCGGTCGCACGCCGGCCAACACCGCGATGACCGCGGCTACCTTGGACACGCTGTCCGGGGGGAGATTCCGCCTCGGGCTCGGGGTCTCCGGGCCGCAGGTCTCCGAGGGCTGGCACGGCGTCCGCTTCGACAAGCCGCTGACGCGCACGCGCGAGTACGTCGACATCGTGCGCAAGGCCCTGGCACGCGAGCGGCTGACCTACTCCGGGGAGTTCTTCACTCTGCCGCTGCCGGACGGTCCAGGCAAGGCGCTCACGCTCACCGTGCACCCGGTGCGCGAGCGCATCCCGATCTACCTCGCCGCGGTGGGACCGCGCAATCTCGAGCTGGCCGGCGAGATCGCCGATGGCTGGCTGGCGATCTTCTTCGACCCCGACCATGCCGGCGAGCTCCTCGGGCACATCCGCACTGGTCGGGACAAGGCCGGTCTGAGCATGGAGGGCTTCGACATCGTGCCCACCGTGCCGGTCGTCATCGGAGACGACATCGAAGCGTGCGCGGAGCCGGTCCGCGCCTACTGCGCGCTGTACATCGGCGGCATGGGATCGCGGGAGAAGAACTTCTACAACGCCCTCGCCGTGCGGATGGGCTACGCCGAAGCCGCGGCGCGCATCCAGGACCTGTACCTGGCCAAGGACTACGCCGGCGCTGCCGCGGCCGTCCCGCTGGAGTTCATCCAACGCACCGCCCTGATCGGGCCGCCCGATGCGATCGCCGAGCGTCTCACGGCCTATGCGAACGCCGGAGTCACGACGCTCACCGTGGCGAGCTATTACGGCAACCTCGACCAGCGGCTGGAGACCCTGCGACTTCTGCCCGAGCTCGTCGCTCAGGCAGGTCTCGCCGAGGCGTAGGCCAATGGCGCACTCGGGGCGACAGCGGCTGACGCCATGACGTGGTTCGAGGCGATCGTCCTCGGTGTGATCCAGGGCCTCACCGAGTTCCTGCCCATCTCCTCCAGCGCCCACATCCTGGTGCTGTCCCGGATCTTCGGCTGGGGGGACCCGGGCGCGGCGTTCACGGCGGTGAGCCAGATCGGCACCGAGGCCGCGGTCCTCATCTACTTCCGGCGCGACATCGCTCGGATCCTCACGGCGTGGGGGCGCAGCCTGAAGGATCGCTCGCTGCGCCGGGACCACGATGCTCTCCTGGGGTGGTACGTCATCATCGGCACGATCCCGATCGTGATCTTGGGCCTGACCTTCACGGAGCAGATCGAGACGGTAGCGCGCAACCTGTGGCTCACCGCGGTCATGCTGGCGGTGTTCGGTGTCCTCCTCGGGCTCTCGGATCGCTTCGGGCGCAAGCAGCGCGAGATCTCCAGTCTCCGGGCTCGCGACGCTGTCCTTCTCGGCCTGGCGCAAGCACTCGCGCTCATCCCCGGCGTCTCGCGCTCGGGCGCGACGATCACGATGGGCCTGAGCCTGGGCTTCACCCGCGAGGCGGCGACCAGGTACGCCTTCTTGCTGGCGATCCCGGCCGTGCTCGGATCGGGGTTCTACGAGGCCACGCGCATCGGGGACGACCCGCAGGTCGCCTGGGGCCAGACGATCGTGGCGACCGCGATCGCCTTCGTGGTCGGCTACGCCGTCATCGCCTGGCTGCTGCGCTACCTGCGCACCGGCTCGTACATGCCCTTCGTGCTCTACCGGCTGGGCCTGGCCGCCGTCATCGTGGCGCTCCTCGCCACCGGGACGATCGCCGCGACGTAGGGCCTATAGCCAGCCGGACTTCTTGAATCCCCGATACAGGAGCAGGCAGATCCCGACCATGGCGAGCAGGACGGCGGGATAGCCGAAGGCCCAGTGGAGTTCGGGCATGTCGTCGAAGTTCATGCCGTAGATCCCCGCGATCGCCGTCGGGACGGCGATGATCGCGGCCCACGCGGAGATCTTGCGCATATCGCGGTTCTGGAGCAGGTCCTGCCGGGCTGTGCTCGCCATGAGCATCGTCATGAGGGTCGAGTCGAAGCCATCCACCATGTCGCCGGCACGGAGCATGTTGTCGCCCACGTCCCGCAGGTAGGGGCGCAACGGCTCGGGCACCGCGTCGCTCGGTCCCTGCGCCAGTCGCTGCGCCTCGGGCAGCAGGGGCTGCACGGCTCGACGCATCTCGATGTTCTCGCGATTGAGCCGGTAGATGCGGTTCGCTGCCTGGGAGGGCTGATCGGAGAAGACCTGCTGCTCGATCTCCTCGATGTCGGACTGGATGGCCTCGCCGACCTCGAGGTACTGCCGGGCGGCGACGTCGGCGATGGCCCAGAACACCGACAGCGGACCGGTCTGCGCCAGCTCGGGGTGATCGGATAGCCGCTCGGCCACCGTGTCGGTGTCCTCCGCGCGCCCCTCCCGGATGGTGATGGCGTAGCCGCGCCCCACGAAGCAGGCCACCTGGCCCGTCTCGACGTCGGAGGTGTCATCCACCCACTCGAGGACCTTGAGCAGCACGAAAAGCGCCTGCGCGTTGATCTCGATCTTCGCGCGCTGCTGGCGGGAGGTGGCGTCCTCGAGGAGCAGCGGCTCGAGGCTGAACGCCTCGGCCACCATGTCAACCTCCTCGCGGGTCGGATCGCTCAGGTCGATCCAGGCGAAGTCCGTCGGGTCGACGCAGTCGCGGCGAAGGCGCGCGAGGTCGTCCGTGCTGCGCGGGGCACTGTCCGTCGCCGGTGCGCGCAGTCGACCATCGTGGTAGCACCCCATCGTGCGAATCACGTCGTGCCTCCTCGCCTGGCCCGTCAGCCCCGCTTGAGCCGGGGGAGTCGGGGGACTACGGTCGCCGCATGCCCGTAGCCATCCTCGTGCGCCATGGTCGCACGGAGGCCAATGCCCGCGGCATCCTCGCCGGGTGGTCACCCGGTGTCCATCTGGACGACACCGGGATCGCGCAGGCCGGCGACGTCGCCCGCCGGCTCTCCGCGCTGCCCCTGGCCGCCGTGGTGGCAAGCCCTCTGGAGCGCACCGTCCAGACGGCCGAGGCCATCGTGAGTCAGCAGAGGAGCCTGACCGACGTCGCACTGGATGACCGTCTGGGCGAGTGCCGCTACGGGGAATGGACCAACCGGTCACTCGCCGACCTGGCGAAGCTGCCGTTGTGGAAGGACGTGCAGGAGCGGCCCAGTTCCGTCACGTTCCCCGAGGGCGAATCCCTCCCTGCCATGCAGGCCCGAGCCCTGGCGGCAGTGCACCAGTGGAACGCCGAACTAGGCGATCGTGCCGTCTATGTCCTCGTCAGCCACGGAGACGTCATCAAGTCCATCGTCGCCGACGCGCTGGGGATGCACCTGGACGCCTTCCAGCGAATCGTCATCGATCCCGCGTCGGTCTCCGTCGTGCGCTATGCCCGGCGCAGCACGCAGGTATTGCACGTCAACGACCGTGGCAGCGACCTCTCCGGGCTGGCACGCGCCTCACGTCGCAGGTCAGCGCGCGGTGTGGTCGGCGGCGGCTCGGGCGAGCGCTGATCGGATCGCCTGGGTACCGTGGCGGCGTGTCCAGGCGCATCTTCACGTACGACGATCCCGAGCGCTTCGTGGCCGGCACCGTCGGGATGCCGGGGGAGCGCACCTTCTATCTGCAGGTGAGCGACGGGACGTCGATGACCTCCGTGTCCTTGGAGAAGGCGCAGGTCGCCATGCTCGGGGAGCGCGTGGGCCGGCTGCTCGCGCAGGCCGGCGAACCCCTCGCGGCGGGAGCGGACGACAACGATCCGCTCGCCCTGCCCCTGGAGGACGAGTTCCGCGTCGGTGCGCTGGGGATCGCCTGGGTGCCGGACGAGGGGGCCGGCGATCGGGTGGTGATCGAAGCACATGCCCTGGGCGATGCGGAGGCTGCCGAGCCGGGCGATGACGACGACGATGCGGCGGACACGCTCCGCGTCTCGCTCACGGCTCCGGCCGCAGCGGCTTTCGCCCGCCGGGCGCAGGCCCTGGTGGCCGCCGGTCGGCCTCCCTGCCCCTTCTGCCTGCAACCGCTGGATGCGACCGGCCACGTGTGCCCGCGGGCCAACGGCTACCGACGGCGCTCATGACGGCCGAGGAGCGTCGCCTCCTGGAGTCCGCCGACATCGAGATCGAAGGGCGCCTGTGGGACTCGTCGAACTCCGCGATGCGCGTCGTGTGCCATCTCGACGACCAGGCCGTCCGTGCGGTGTACAAGCCGCGGCGGGGCGAGCGCCCGCTGTGGGACTTCCCGTCAGGCACCCTCGGTCAGCGGGAGGTCGCCACAGCGGAGGTCGACGCGATCCTGGGCTGGGAGATCGTGCCCGCCACGGTCTGGCGCGAGGATGGCCCTCTCGGCCCGGGGAGCCTGCAGGCGTGGATTGACGCCGACGGGGGGCGGGCTCCCGTGGACGTCATCGATACGCGCCGGCGAAACGAGTCGTGGCTCGTCGTCGCCGAGGGCGAGGGCGCGCACGGAGATCACGTGTGCCTGGCGCATGAGGACACCGTTGATCTGCGACGGGTGGCACTGCTGGACAGCATCGTCAACAATGCCGATCGCAAGGGCGGTCACGTCCTGCGCTCGGGCACCGGTCGCGTCGTCGGCATCGATCACGGCCTGACCTTCCATGTCGAGCCCAAACTTCGGACCGTGCTGTGGGGCTGGGCAGGGCAGCGCGTCGATGACGACGCGCTCGCTGACCTGCTGCGGCTGGACTCACAGTGGGAGGACCTGCGCGAGCGCCTCGACCCGCTGCTCGCCCCGGGGGAGATCGCGGCAGCCCGGGACCGGCTGAGGGACCTGATCGACGAGGGGGAGTACCCGCACCCAGAAGGCGCCTGGCCCGCCCTTCCCTGGCCCGCGATGTGACCCGCCGCCGCCGCGGCGCTCACCGCTAGGGTCGCGGCATGCTGTCGTGGCCGGCCCCGCGCGTCCCCGAGCTCGGTCCCGGCGGGGCGCCCGTCCGGGTGCACGACACCGCCAGCGGCGAGGTCCGGCCCACGGCGCCCGGCGAGGTGGCGCGCCTGTACGTCTGCGGGATCACGCCCTACGACGCGACGCACATGGGTCATGCCGCGACCTACCTCGCCTTCGACACCCTCAATCGCGCATGGCGCGACGCAGGGCATCGCGTCCATTACGTCCAGAACGTCACCGACATCGACGACCCGCTACTCGAACGCGCTGTCGCGCTGGGCGAGGACTGGAGGGACATCGCCCTGCGTGAGACCCAGCTCTTCCGCGAGGACATGGAGTTCCTGCGCGTCATACCCCCGGACGACTACATCGGAGCGGTGGAGTCCATACCCAGCGTGGTGACCTGCATCGAGGGACTGCGTGAGCGCGGTGCGGTGTACGACGTGGAAGGAGACCTGTACTTCGATATCTCGACCGATCCGGGATTCGGCGCGATCTCCGGACTCTCGGCTGACCAGATGCTCGAGGTCTTCGCCGAGCGGGGTGGGGATCCACTGCGACCGGGCAAGCGCCATGCCCTCGACCCGCTGCTGTGGCGGGCGGCCCGTCCCGAGGAGCCGGCCTGGGACACGGCGCTGGGCCACGGGCGGCCCGGGTGGCACATCGAGTGCGTCGCGATCGCCCTCGATCACCTGGGGATGGCCTTCGACGTCCAAGGCGGCGGGCGCGACCTCGTGTTCCCGCATCATGAGATGGGGGCCAGTCACGCCGAGGTCCTCGCCGGTGAGCGTCCCTACGCGCGGGGCTACGTCCATGCCGGGATGGTGGGCCTGGACGGCGTGAAGATGAGCAAGTCCCTGGGCAACCTGGTGTTCGTGCACCGGCTGCGCTCATCGGGCGAGCCGGCAGGGGCCATCCGCCTGGCCGTGCTGGCGCACCACTACCGGCACGACTGGGACTGGACCGATGCGGGCCTGCAGCAGGCGCGTGAGCGCCTCGACAGATGGTCGCGCGCGACCGCACGGGATCGCGGGCCGTCGGCGGATCGCACCGTCGCCGCGATGCGGGCAGCGCTCGCCGATGACCTGGACACACCGTCGGCGATCGCTGCCGTGGACGACTACGCCGCCGAGGCGCTCACGCGCGGGGGGCCCGACCCCTCAGGACCGGCACGGGTGGCCGAGGCGGTCGACGCCCTGCTGGGCGTGGACCTGGCTCAGGACTGAGCCGGCGCGGTCTTCTCGTCGTGGCCGCCGAACTCCTTGCGCTGGGCGGACTGGATCTTGTAGGCGAAGTCCGCCATGCCCTGGCTGTCGAACCGGGAGTACAGCGCCTCGGTGAGCACGGGCGCGGGTACCCCCTCCTCGATGGCCGCGATCGAGGTCCATCGACCCTCGCCGGAGTCGGAGACGCGGCCGGCGAACTCGTCCAGGTCGCCCGAGCGGCTGAGCGCGAGCGCGGTGAGGTCGAGCAGCCATGACCCGATGACGCTCCCGCGACGCCACACCTCGGCGATGGCGGGCAGGTCGAATCGGTACTGGTAGTACTCCGGATGCTCCAGCGGCGCGGTCTCGGCATCGGCATCGCGCTGTCGCAGGCCCGTGTCCGCGTGCTTGAGGATGTTCAGACCCTCGGCGTAGGCCGCCATGATGCCGTACTCGATCCCGTTGTGGACCATCTTGACGAAGTGGCCGGCGCCGCTCGGTCCGCAGTGGAGCCACCCGGCCTCGCCGGGCAGGAGGTCTCCCGTGCGATCGCCCGTGCGCTCCGCGGAAGCGACCCCCGGTGCGACCGACTCCCAGATCGGATCGAGCCGGTCGACGGATTCGTCGTCTCCGCCGATCATGAGCGAGTAGCCGCGCTCGAGACCCCAGACGCCGCCGGACGTGCCGCAGTCGATGTAGTGGATGCCCCTGGGCTTCAGCGCAGTGGATCGCCTGATGTCGTCGCGGTAATAGGAATTGCCGCCGTCGATCATGGCGTCGCCGGGCTCGAGCACGCCCGCGAGCTCGTCCACGACCGCCTGCGTGATGGCACCGGCTGGCACCATGATCCACACGTTGCGCGGGGCGGTCATCTTGGCGGCCAGGTCGGCGAGCGAGGTCGCGCCGACCGCGCCCTCGGCCACCAGGGCGGCCACGGCGGCCGGATCCCGGTCGTAGACCACCGCGGAATGGCCATCGCGCATGATGCGCCGGACGATGTTGGCGCCCATCCGACCCAGGCCGACCATCCCCAACTGCATCGGCGTCGCTGCCGTCATCGCACTACCTCCCCGGTGACATCGGCATCGCCGATTCGTGAACCTTGAGCCATACGTTGTACGACACCGTCACCGTAGTGCAAGGCTGATCCCATGACCGACGGACGACCACAGCACGACGACAGCGCGAATCCCTCGGATACGCCGGCGTGGCGCACCCTCCAGGCGCTGGCATCGCACGCCCGGGTCCGCACCCTGCGGGAGATCTTCGCTCAGGAGGCCGATCGGGGCCCTGCCTGGACCCTGGAGGGCGCGGGGCTGCGCGTGGACTTCAGCAAGCAGCGAGTCACGGCCGAGATCATGCAGGCGCTGCTCGACCTAGCGGCCGAGCGCGGCGTCCTCGCTCGGCGCGATGCGATGTTCGCCGGCGAGCACATCAACACGACGGAGGATCGCTCGGTGCTGCACACGGCGCTGCGGCTGCCGTCGGGCGCGTCACTCGTCGTCGACGGTGTCGATGTCGCCGCGGAGGTGCACGGTGTCCTTGGCCGGATGGCCGACTTCAGCGATCGGGTGCGCAGTGGTGCATGGCAGGGTGCGACCGGCGAACGGATTCTCAATGTGATCAACATCGGCATCGGCGGCTCGGACCTGGGGCCGGCGATGGCCTATCTGGCGTTGCGCTACTACTCCGACCGCGACATGACGTTCCGATTCGTCTCGAACATCGACCCCACGGATATCACGGAAGCGCTGCGCGACCTCGACCCGGCCCAGACGCTCTTCATCGTCGCCTCAAAGACGTTCGGCACCCAGGAGACACTCACCAACGCCAAGGCCGCACGGCAGTGGATCGTCGATGCGCTGGGCGAGGACGCGGTCTCGCGGCACTTCGTCGCCGTCTCGACGAACGCCGAGCGCGTGGCGGCATTCGGAATCGACACCGACAACATGTTCGGGTTCTGGGACTGGGTGGGCGGCCGATACTCCATGGACTCCGCCATCGGACTGAGCACGATGATCGCGATCGGGCCCGACCGATTCCGTGAGATGCTCGCCGGCTTCCACGCCATGGACGAGCACTTCCGCCTCGCCGATCCCTCCGTCAACATCCCGCTGCGCATGGGACTCATCGCTGTCTGGAACAGGGACTTCCTCGACATACCGACGAATGCCGTGCTGCCCTACGCGCAATTCCTCGCCCGCTTCCCGGCGTACCTGCAGCAGTTGACGATGGAGAGCAATGGCAAGTCCGTGCGGCTCGACGGGGCACGCGTCGACTACAACACGGGTGCGATCTACTGGGGGGAGCCGGGGACCAACGGCCAGCACTCCTTCTACCAGTTGCTGCATCAGGGGACGCAGATCGTGTCCTGCGACTTCGTCCTCTTCGCGCAGGCCCTCGAGCCGGTGTTCGACATGCAGGACATGCTGGCGGCGAACGCATTGGCCCAGGCGGCCGTCCTTGCCTTCGGGCGCACGGCGGACGAGGTGCGCGCCGACGGGACCCCGGAGTGGCTGGTGCCCCACAAGGTGATGCCGGGCAACCGTCCCTCGACGTTCATCCTGGCCGCGAGACTGGAGCCGCATGCGCTGGGATCGCTCATCGCCCTCTACGAGCACAGTGTCTTCGTGCAGGGCGCCGTGTGGGGCATCGACAGCTTCGACCAGTGGGGGGTCGAGTTGGGCAAGGCGATGGCCAACTCGATCCTTCCCGACCTGCAGGACGCTGACCGGCCACTGGACCGCGACTCGTCGACCGATGCGCTGATCAGGGCGTACCAGGCGATGCACGCACGCGGCTAGCCCTCGTCGACGCCACGGCGGCGCAGGTAGCGCTCGAATTCACGCGCGATGGCCTCGCCGCTGGCCTCGGGCAGATCGGTGGTGTCCCGCGCTTCCTCGAGCTGGCGGACGTAGTCGGCCACCTCGTCGTCATCGGCCGCCAGCTCGTCGACCCCGAGCTCCCATGCGCGTGCGTCCTCGACCAGGTCGCCGAGAGGCACGGGCACGTCCAGGAGGTCCTCCACGCGCCGCACCAGTGCCAGGGTGGCCTTGGGTGAGGGAGCCTGGGCGACGTAGTGGGGTACGGCGGCCCACAGCGAGACGGAGGGGATGCCGCGGCGTCCGCACGCCTCCTGGAGCACGCCCACGATCCCTGTCGGACCCTCGTAGTGCGATGGCTCCACGCCCAGGCTGCGGGCCGTGCCCGCATCGGTGGATGTGCCCGTGACGGGGACCGGTCGCGTGTGCGGGCTGTCCGACAGCAGGGCGCCCAGCGTGATGACCAGGCTCACGCCGAGCTCACTCGCCAGCGTGAGGACCTCGTCGGTGAACTGCCGCCACCGCATGTTCGGCTCGATGCCGTGGACGATCACGACATCGCGGCTGGCCAGCGGAAGGCGCGCGACGTAGAGCCGAGTGGTGGGCCAGGTGAGGTGGCGGACGCCGTCATCGTCGAGCGCGATCGTGGGCCGGTTCACCTGGTAGTCGTAGTAGTCCTCCGGGTCCATCTCGGCCAGCGGTGTGGCACCCCAGACCTCGACGAGGTGGGACACGGCATCGCTGGCGGCATCGCCCGCGTCATTCCAACCCTCGAACGCAGCGACGAGGACGGGATCGACGAGTTCGGGAAGCGCCTCGAATTCGATCAACGATCGACCATCCCTCCCCGGGAGCTGCGTCCCCGGCTCGCCCACCCTATGCCAGTGCGGCAGGCGGAGGCTTCGCCTCGACCGGGAGGCCGGCGCAGTAGCCTGCATCGGCGTGACCGGTCCCGCGGCAGTCCTGTTCGATCTCGACGGCACCCTCATCGACAGCGAGGACCTGTGGTGGGAGGCCGAATGCCGGACCGTCTCCGGGTGGGGCGGCACCTGGACGCGGGCCGATCAGGCCCACTGCCTCGGCGGTCCCCTCGAGCGCGTGACCCAGTACATGGCCGAGCGGACCGGATCCCCCCTGGCCCCGGAGTCCATCGGGGAGAGCCTGCTGTCCTCGATGGAGGCGCTGCTGCGAGCCGGGGATCTGCAGTGGCGTCCGGGTGCCCTGGACCTGCTGGTCGCGTGCCGAGACGGGGGTGTCCCGACCGGCCTGGTGTCGGCCAGCCATCGCCGGCTCCTCGACGCCGTGGCCGATGCCGTGGGGGACCGCCCGGAGGTTCCCACGCCGGCGTTCGACGTCACGGTTGCGGGGGATGAGGTCACCATGGGCAAGCCCCATCCCGAGCCCTATCGGGAGGCAGCACGCCGGCTCGGGGTGGACATCGGGCACTGCATCGTGATCGAGGATTCCCCGACCGGGGTGGCATCGGGTCAGGCAAGCGGGGCATTCGTCGTTGCCGTGCCGCACATCGTGCCCATCGACCACGCGCATCGTCGGGTGGTCGTGACGTCGCTGGAGGCCGTGACCCTCGCGGACCTGCATGCCTGGATTAGCCTTGCGTAGATGACGGGCGATCGGGACCTCGGTCCGGGCGACATCGTGCAGCTCACCGACGACAAGGGTCGGCATCACACCCTCACCCTGACCCCCGGTGGGACGTTCCACACCCATCGAGGCTCCATCGCGCACGACGATCTGCTGGGCCGGCCGGAGGGCATCGTGGTCACGACCAGCGGGGGCACGCCGTACGTCGCGCTGCGCTCGCTCCTCGAGGACTTCGTGCTATCCATGCCGCGCGGAGCGGCGGTGATCTACCCGAAGGACGCCGCGCGAATCGCGATGCTCACCGGCCTGCGCCCGGGGTGGAGCGTCCTCGAGGCGGGAGCGGGCTCGGGCGCGCTCACCTGCACCCTGCTGCAGGCCGTGGGCTCGACCGGGCGCGTGGTGTCCGTCGAGCGGCGTCCTGACTTCGCGGAGACCGCCCGCGCCAACGTCACGCGCTGGTGGGGTGCCCCGCCCGACCATTGGTCCCTCCACGTGGCCGACTTCGCCGATCGCGCATGGCAGGACGCGGCGCCGTTCGACGCGGTGGTGCTGGACATGCTCGATCCCTGGACGCACCTCGAGTCGGCTCGCGACGCCCTGCGTCCGGGCGGGGTTCTGGTCGTCTACGTGGCGACCACCACCCAGCTCTCGCGGGTGGCCGAGGACATCCGCGAGGCCGGCGGCTGGACCGAGCCGCGCGCCGAGGAATCCCTCGTGCGCACGTGGCACCTGGAGGGCCTGGCCGTGAGGCCCGACCATCGCATGATTGGCCACACCGGCTTCCTCCTCGCCACGCGCCGATTGGCCGACGGCACGGTGGCGCCGCCGAGGCGCCGTCGACCGGCAAAGGCGGCCGCCACGCAGCCCGACGGCGCGTGACGGGCGGAACCGCGGGGTCTGTGGGTAGGGTCGAAGCCGGTGGACCAGGCGCTGCGGCGCGCGGAGGGAGGTGTCGGATGAGCGAGGGCGATGCCGGCATGCGCAGCGCCGACGAGCGCCTTCGCGTGCTCGAGGCCGAGCTCTCCGCGGCGCAGGCCCACAACGGCCGCCTCGTGGCGACATTGCGCGACGCCCGGGAGCAGATCGTGGCCCTGAAGGCCGAGGTCGATCGCCTCGCCGAGCCCCCGGGGTCCTATGGCGTCTTCCTCGGCCGGCTCGACGACGGCTCCCTGGACGTCGCGGTCGCCGGGCGCAAGATGCGACTGGTGGCCGTCCCCGACATCGATGCCAGCTCGCTGCGGCCGGGCCAGGAAGTCATGCTCAACGAGGCCCTCAATGTCGTCGGCGTGCGCGACTTCGAGCGCATCGGCGAGATCGTGATGTTCAAGGAGATGCTCGCCGACGGCGAGCGCGCCCTGGTGATCGGCCGCGCGGACGAGGAGCGTGTCGTCGGCCTGGCCGAACCGCTGCGCCAGCGCACCCTGCGCGCCGGGGACTCCCTGCTCATGGAGCCGCGCAGCAGCTACGTGTTCGAGGTCATCCCCAAGTCGGAGGTCGAGGAGCTCGTCCTCGAGGAGGTCCCGGACGTCGACTACGCCGACATCGGCGGGCTCGGCAGCCAGATCGATGCGATCAAGGACGCCGTCGAGCTGCCGTTCCTGCACCCGGAGCTGTTCGAGGAGCACAGGCTCGCACCGCCCAAGGGGATCCTGCTCTACGGTCCCCCCGGATGCGGGAAGACCCTCATCGCCAAAGCGGTGGCCAACTCGCTGGCGAAGAAGGTCGCCGAGCGCACCGGCCGCGAGGAGGGGCGTTCGTTCTTCCTCAACATCAAGGGTCCGGAACTGCTCAACAAGTACGTGGGGGAGACCGAGCGGCACATCCGCCTGGTGTTCCAAAGGGCGCGCGAGAAGGCGTCCGAGGGTATGCCCGTCATCGTGTTCTTCGACGAGATGGACTCGCTGTTCCGCACGCGCGGGTCGGGCGTGTCGAGCGATGTCGAGAACACGATCGTCCCGCAGCTGCTGAGCGAGATCGACGGAGTCGAGAGCCTCGAGAACGTCATCGTGATCGGCGCATCCAACCGCGAGGACATGATCGACCCGGCCATCTTGCGCCCCGGTCGCCTCGAC
>JALQSY010000159.1 GCA_023264215.1 Candidatus Nanopelagicales bacterium | reverse complement strand
GACCTTCGTGTGGGTACCGAGCAGTTGGAGCGAGATCGAGGGCCTCGGCGGCATCGCAGCGAGCGAAGCCGGCGACGCCATCGGTCCGCAGTGGTTCGTCATCGGATCGGTCTTCATCGGCATCGTGCTCGCCGCCGTCATCCAGCAGCTCACGGCGTACTTCACCGAGACCAATCGCCGCCCCGTCGACGATGTCGCCAAGAGCTCGCTCACCGGCCCCGCGACCGTCATCCTGTCGGGCATCTCGCTCGGCCTGGAGTCCGCGGTCTACTCCGCGCTGGTCATCGGCGCTGCGGTGTACGGCGCCTACCTGCTCGGTGGCGGCGTGGTGGTCCTCGGGCTCTTCGCCATCGCGCTCGCCGGCACCGGCCTGCTCACCACGGTCGGCGTCATCGTCTCGATGGACACCTTCGGACCGGTCTCCGACAATGCCCAGGGCATCGCCGAGATGTCCGGTGACGTCGAGGGCGAGGGCGCCGCGGTGCTCACGCGCCTGGATGCCGTCGGCAACTCGACCAAGGCCATCACCAAGGGCATCGCCATCGCGACCGCCGTCCTGGCGGCCACGGCGCTGTTCGGCGCCTTCCGCGATGCCGTCGTCGGCGCCACGGCAGATGCCGGCGCGGCTGCGGGGGAGTCGATCCGGAGCATCTCCGACCTGCTGCAGTACTCCGGCGTCCTCGACGTCGCGAACCCGGCCAACCTCGTCGGCCTCATCATCGGTGCCGCGGTCGTCTTCCTCTTCTCGGGCCTGGCGATCAACGCGGTCTCGCGTGCGGCGGGCGCCGTCATCTTCGAGGTGCGTCGCCAGTTCCGCGAGCGCCCCGGCATCATGGAGGGCACGGAGAAGCCGGAGTACGGCAAGGTCGTCGACATCGTCACGCGCGACTCGCTCCGTGAGCTCATCACGCCGGGGCTTCTCGCGGTGCTCGCTCCGATCGCCGTGGGCTTCGGCCTGGGAGTCGGCGCGCTCGGCGCCTACCTCGCGGGCACCATCGCGACCGGCGTTCTCATGGCGGTGTTCCTGTCCAACTCCGGTGGCGCGTGGGACAACGCCAAGAAGTACGTCGAGGATGGTCACTTCGGCGGCAAGGGATCCGAGGCGCACGCCGCCACCGTCATCGGCGACACCGTGGGCGATCCCTTCAAGGACACCGCCGGCCCCGCCATCAACCCGCTGATCAAGGTCATGAACCTCGTCGCGCTGCTCATCGCCCCCGCCGTGGTCGCGCTGAGCATCGGCGAGGGCGCGAACACGACCCTGCGCTGGGCCATCGCCGTCGGGGCGACGCTCATCATCGTGATCGCGGTGGTGCTGTCGAAGCGTCGTCCCATCGCCGTCGGCGAGGAGCAGATCAACGCCACGGCCGGCCAGTAGTCCCGCATAGCGGAACGCTGCCTCCGTGCTCACCCCCGTAGGGGGTGGGACCGGGGGATGACCGTCCCTCATTTGACAGCGGCACCCCCGGGCTGCGCAGACTCCGAGACGGTCGGTCCTCGAGACCGGCCGCACCCTCGGGCCATTCCGGGCCGGAGGGCGGGCAGACAGGAGTGGAAGTGGCTGTGGAGCGCGTGCTCGTCATCGTCGAGTCGCCGGCGAAGGCCAAGACGATCGAGGGCTACCTCAACGGCGGCGGGGGCCGCGACTTCCGGGTCAAGGCATCCGTCGGGCACGTGCGCGATCTCGCGAGCAAGGCCTCCGAACTCCCCGAGTCCCAGCGCAAGCAGCCCTGGGCGAAGTACGCCGTCAATACCGACGAGGGATTCACGCCGTTCTATGTCGTCCACGCCAACAAGAAGGCGACGATCGCCGAGCTCAAGAAGGAGCTCGCCGGGGCCAGCGAGCTCCTGCTGGCGACCGACGAGGACCGCGAGGGCGAGGCCATCGCGTGGCACCTGCTCGAGGTCCTCAAGCCGAAGGTCCCCGTGCGGCGGATGGTCTTCCACGAGATCACCGAGCACGCGATCTCCGATGCCCTCGAGCAGACCCGCGAACTCGATATGCGCCTGGTCGACGCACAGGAGACCCGTCGCATCGTCGATCGGCTGTACGGCTACCCCGTGTCCGAGGTCCTGTGGAAGAAGATCGGCCGTGACGCGCGATCCGCTGGCCGGGTGCAGTCCGTCGCCGTTCGCCTGGTCGTCGACCGCGAGCGTGAGCGCATCGCCTTCGTCTCGGCGTCCTACTGGGATCTCACCGCGACCTTCGATCCGGGCAGCTTCGCCGCCCGGCTGAACTCCGTAGAGGGCAGGCGCCTGGCCACGGGCCGCGACTTCGACGACCGTGGCCAGCTCACGGGCCGCGACTGCGTCGTCCTCGACGAGGAGGGTTCACGCGCGCTCGCCGCCGCGCTCGATGGCGTCGACTACACCGTCCGCTCGGTCGTGGAGAAGCCCGGCAAGCGCAGTCCCAAGGCCCCCTTCATGACGTCGACCCTGCAGCAGGAGGCGTCTCGGCGGTTCCGTTGGAATGCCCAGCGCACCATGCGCGTGGCCCAGGGGCTGTACGAGCGCGGCTACATCACCTACATGCGCACCGACTCCACCACCTTGTCCGAGCAGGCCGTGGCGGCGGCCCGGGCGCAGGCGGCCCAGCTCTACGGCCACGACCACGTCGCCGACGCACCGCGACGCTACGACCGCAAGGTCAAGAACGCGCAGGAGGCCCACGAGGCGATCCGCCCGTCCGGTGACACCTTCCGGACCCCCGGCGAGGTGCAGCGCGAGCTGAGCGCCGACGAGTTCGCTCTCTACGACCTCATCTGGAAGCGCACCCTCGCCTCGCAGATGGCCGATGCGCGCGTCGCGACGACCACCGTCACCATCGGCGCCGTCGCCTCCGATGGTCGCGACGTGGAGTTCACCGCGTCAGGCACGGTCACGCTCTTCGCCGGCTTCAAGGCCGCCTACGAGGACACGCGCGAGGAGGACTCCGACGACGAGTCCGAGCGCGTCCTGCCCGTCCTGCGCGAGGGGCAGACGCTCTCGGCCAGCGACATGACGGCGGACGGCCACTCCACCAATCCACCCGCGCGCTTCACCGAGGCCTCGCTCACCGCCAAGCTCGAGGAGCTCGGCATCGGGCGGCCGTCGACGTACGCCGCGATCATGGGCACGATCGTCGATCGCGGTTACGTCTGGAAGAAGGGCTCCGCCCTGATCCCGTCGTTCCTCGCCTTCGCCGTGATCCGCCTGCTCGAGGAGCACTTCACCGACCTCGTCGACTATCGCTTCACCGCCCGCATGGAGGAGTACCTCGACGCCATCGCCAATGGTGAGTCCGCGCGCGACGCCCAACTCGAGACCTTCTGGCGCGGAGGCGACACCGATGCCGGGCCGTTCCGCGGCGTACTCGACCTGACCACCGATCTCGGGGCGATCGATGCGCGGATGCTCTCGACCTTCCCCATCTCCGGCACCGATGCGGTCGTGCGTGTTGGACGCTACGGCGCCTTCGTCGAGCGGGGCGAGGAGCGTGCGTCGATCCCCGAGGATCTCGCTCCGGACGAGCTCACCGCGGACAAGGCCGAGGAACTGCTCGCGCAGCCGTCCGGCGAGCGCGAACTCGGAGTCGATCCCGAGACGGGCCTGACGATCATCGCGCGCGCTGGCCGCTACGGCCCCTACGTCTCCGAGGTACTCCCGGAGGATTCGCCCAAGTCCGCCAAGCCGCGCACCGGATCCCTGCTCAAGGCGATGTCACTGGACACCATCACGCTCGAGGACGCGCTGCGACTCATCTCGCTCCCCCGCGTCGTCGGCGTCGATCCTGCCGACGGCGTGGAGATCACGGCGCAGAATGGCCGCTACGGCCCCTATCTGCTCAAGGCCAAGGACTCGCGCTCGCTACCCACCGAGGAGTCGATCTTCACCTGCACGCTCGAAGAGGCGCTCGCGCTCTACGCACAGCCCAAGCAGCGTCGCGGTGCCGCGTCGGCGCCCCCGCTCAAGGAGCTCGGCGAGGACCCGGTGTCCGGCAAGCCCGTCGTGCTCAAGGAGGGCCGCTTCGGTCCCTACGTCACCGACGGCGAGACCAACGCCAGCCTGCGCAAGGGTGACGACGTGCTGACCATCACCGATGAGCGCGCCTCGGAACTGCTCGCCGATCGCCGCGCCCGCGGGCCGGTGAAGCGGACCGCGAAGAAGGCGGTCAAGAAGGCGGTCAAGAAAGCGCCTGCGAAGAAGGCCGCCAAGAAGGTCTAGGGGCGCGAGGCGATGTCGTTCGCGATATCGCTCGGCTGGTCGGGGATCACCAGATTCACCGGTCG
>JALQSY010000158.1 GCA_023264215.1 Candidatus Nanopelagicales bacterium | reverse complement strand
CTCGGAGTCGATGCCGATCTGGCCCTTGAGGACGCGCTTGGCGGCGGTGACCCAGATGTTGCCGGGCCCGGTGACCATGTCGACGGGTTCGCAGCGGCCCGGCCCCTTCGGATCGCCGTCGGGCCGGCGGAGCCGCCCCGCTTGGCGATCTAGGTCGACGCCGTACGCGAGCATGGCGATGGCCTGGGCGCCGCCCGCGGCGTACACCTCGTCTATGCCGAGCAGTCCGCAGGCCGCGAGGATGGTGGGATGCGGCAGGCCGCCGTGGTCGGCCTGCGCGGGAGAGACGACGCACAGCGACTCCACGCCCGCGATCTGCGCCGGGACGACGTTCATGATGACGCTGCTGGGGTAGACGGCGCGGCCACCGGGGACGTAGAGCCCGACGCGCGCGACGGGCACCCAACGCTCCGTGACGGTGCCACCCTCCACGACCGTGGTGACGGTCTCGCCGCGCACCTGATCGGAGTGCACGATCCGAGCGCGACGGATCGACTCCTCGAGCGCGGCACGCACCGCGGGATCCAGCCCCGCGACGGCGGCGGCGATCGCCTCGGCCGGCACCCGCAGGTGGGCGGGGCGGACGCCGTCGAGGCGCTCGGTCCAGTCCAGGACCGCCTCGGCCCCGCGCGCTTGCACGTCCCGGACGATCGGGATGACCGTCGCGGTGGCCTCCTCCACGTCGATGGCGGCACGCGGCAGCACCGCCCGCGGGTCGGTGCCCGCGACGGCGAGGTCGACGCCCCGGAGGTCGATGCGCTGGATCACGGGGTCGATTGTAGGTCTAGCCTGCGGTTGTGACGTCAGCACGAGTCATCCCCCTCTTCCCGCTGTCGAGCCTGCTCGTGCCCGGGCTCGTGATGCCCCTGCACATCTTCGAGCCGCGCTACCGCCAGTTGATCGCCGATATCTCCGATGCGCCGGAGGACGAGCGCGGCTTCGGGGTCATCGCGATCCGCGAGGGCCGCGAGGTGGGCACGGACGGCGTCAAGGCGCTCTACGACGTCGGCACCTTCGCCTCGCTGCGCGAGGTGCAGATGCACGAGGACGGGCGCTCGGACATCGTCACGGTCGGCACCGAGCGCTTCCGCGTACGGCGCCTGGTCGAGGGCAGGCCGTACGCGCAGGCCGAGGTGGAGATCCTCGAGGAGTCCGAGGGCGCGAACGCCGCGCTCCACGCGCTCACCGTGCTCGAGCGGTTCCGCGCGTATCGCGCACTGCTCAGCGACGACACCGACGATGCGGAGTTGCCCGATGAGCCGCGCGTCCTGTCGTATCTCGTCGCCGCGGCGGTCGTGGCCGACCTGTCCACCCGTCAGGGCTTCCTCAGCGCGGCCGACGACTCCCAGCGACTGCGCGCGGAGGCGGAATTCCTGCGCAGCGAGCTTGCGATCGTCGAGAACGTCCCGTCGCTGCCCGCGACCGACCTCGCGCACGAGCCCTACGGGCTCAACTGATGGCGCGGGCGAAGCCCTCCGGCACTCCCGCACTCGTCGCACTCCAGCGATCGGGCGTGGACTTCAGCGTGCACGCCTATGAGCACGACCCGGCGGCCGAGAGCTTCGGCATGGAGGCGGCGCAGGCTCTGGGCCTGGATCCGGCCACGGTCTTCAAGACACTCCTGGCCGAGGTCGATGGCGCGGCCGTCGTGGCGATCGTGCCGGTGACCGGCCAGCTCGATCTCAAGGCACTCGCTGCGGCGCGTGGCGGCAAGCGCGCTCGGATGATGGAGGTGGCGGTGGCGGAGCGGATGACCGGCTACGTCGCGGGAGGCATCTCGCCGCTGGGTCAGCGCAAGGCGCTGCCGACGGTGATCGACGCGAGTGCCCGGGCCCTGCCGACGGTCTACGTCTCCGGGGGCCAGCGCGGTGTGGACATCGGCATCGCACCTACCGACCTCGTGCACCTGACGTCGGCGACGTACGCCCCCATCGCATCCCGTTAGCACCCTCGTTGTTTCCACCGAGTGTGTCGCTAAGCGATCGAGTTAACGACACACTCGGTGGAAACAACGGCTCGCTACGCCAGGGCGTCGATGCGCTCCTGAGAGCGGCCGCGCCACCAGTCGGAGAGCGCTGCGAGGAACACGACGATCACGCTGGCCAGCGGCCACAGGACCAGGACGCCGGGCATGCGCAGCCGCAGCGGCGCGGTGATGACATCGCCCTGCGCAGACGACGCGATCAGGGCATCGAAGTCGAAGCCGCCGAGCATCTCGCCCGTGCGCCACAGCGCGATGGCACCGATCGTGCCGAGGACGAGCACGCTCACCAGGGCGACGACCATGGCGCGATCGGGAGCCACGACCTTGCGACAGGCCCACACCGCGAGGATCCCGACGACCAGGCCCGCGGCGATGCACAGAAGCGCGGCGATCCCGTCGTCGGTCATGTAGCCCTCGGGCTGGTAGCCCTCCGGATAGGGCAGGCCATCGCCGGCGATGACCAGGGATACCCGCGGCGCGAGGGACTCCCACAGCCAGCCGAGCAGCGCACCGAGCGCGCCGGCCGCGAGCACCGCGATGACCGCGGCGAGGAGTCGCCTCATGACGCGTTCAGCCTAGGCAGGTCGGTCCGAGCAGGGCCTTGAGGTCGCCGTAGAGCGCCGGGCTCGGCGTCACGCGCAGCCGATCGTCGAGCCGGAGCACGGTCGTGCGACCCGACGCGGCCAGGTGCAGGTGCACCTCGGTGGTCCCCGGGTGCGCGGCGAGGATCTCCTTGAGTCGCTCCACGACCGGGGGCACGCAGCGCGCTGCCGGCATCGACAGTCGCACGGGGCCCGCCGGCGCCTCGCTCACGTCGGGCTGGGTGATCTCCATCGCGACCAGGCGCGCGGCATCCTCGTCGGGCCGATCGATGCGCCCGCGCACCAGCAGGACGGCGTCGTCCACCAGCAGCGTGCCCGCGGCGGCGTAGGTCTGCGGGAAGACCATGACCTCGACCGCCCCGTCGAGATCCTCGAGGGTCACGATCGCCCACAGCGATCCCTGCTTAGTGGTCTTGCGCTGGACCCCGGTAACCAGGCCGCCGACGGTGACGACGGTGCCCTCGGCGCGGTCGCCGGAGTGCACGTGCACCACGGAGCAGTCGGTCGACTGGGCGAGGAACTGCTCGACGCCGTAGAGCGGGTGATCCGAGACGTAGAGACCGAGCATGTCGCGCTCGTGGGCGAGCAGCACCGGCTTGTCCCACTCCCCCAGCGGGATCTCCGGCGTGATGCGCAGCCCACCGGCACCCTCGTCCTCGCCCATGCCGCCGAAGAGATCGAACTGGCCGTGTGACTCGGCGCGCTTGATGTCAACAGCCGCATCGACAACCTGCTCGTGGATGTGCACCAGACCCTTGCGAGTGTGCCCAAGGGAGTCGAAGGCCCCGGCCTTGATCAGGCTCTCCACCACGCGCTTGTTGCAGACGGACACCTCGACCTTGTCGATGAAGTCGTAGAAGCTCGCGAAGCGGCCCTCGGCCTTGCGCGTGGCGATGATCGAGTCGACGACATTGGCACCGACATTGCGGACGGCGGACAGGCCGAAGCGGATGTCGCTGCCGCGCGGGGTGAAGTCGAAGTCCGAATCGTTGACGTCGGGCGGGAGCACCTTGATGCCCATGCGCCGGCACTCGTTGAGGTAGACCGCGCTCTTGTCCTTGTCGTCCTTGACCGACGTCAGGAGAGCGGCCATGTACTCCTGCGGGTAATTGGCCTTGAGGTACGCCGTCCAGAAGGAGACCAGGCCGTAGCCGGCGGTGTGCGCCTTGTTGAAGGCGTAGTCGGAGAACGGCACGAGGATGTCCCACAGCGTCGCGATCGCGCTGTCGGAGTAGCCGTTGGCGACCATGCCGTCGCGGAACGGGATGTACTCCTTGTCGAGGATCTCCTTCTTCTTCTTGCCCATCGCGCGGCGCAGCAGGTCGGCGTTGCCCAGGGAGTAGCCGGCGAGCTTCTGCGCGATCGCCATGACCTGCTCCTGGTAGACGATCAGTCCGTAGGTGTCGTCGAGGATCTCCGCGAGCGGCTCGGCGAGCTCGGGGTGGATCGGCACCACCGGCTTGCGGCCGTTCTTGCGGTCGGCGTACTCGTTGTGGGCGTTGGCGCCCATGGGGCCGGGGCGGTAGAGCGCGAGCACGGCGGAGATGTCCTCGAAGGAGTCCGGCTGCATCGAGCGCAGCAGCGCGCGCATCGGACCGCCGTCGAGCTGGAAGACGCCGAGGGTGTCTCCGCGCGAGAGCAACTCGAAGGTCGCATCGTCGGCGAGCTCGAGATCCTCGAGCACGATCGTCTC
>JALQSY010000157.1 GCA_023264215.1 Candidatus Nanopelagicales bacterium | reverse complement strand
CTCGAGGCCCTGGCCACCACAGCGATCGATGAGGTGAAGTCGACCGGCGAGCCCGTGCGGCTCGCGGCGATGAACGCCTTCGAGCGCAAGGTCGTCCACGATGTCGTGACCGCGTCCGGCCTGGTGAGCGAGTCCGAGGGCGTGGACCCCGATCGTCGGATCGTCATCAAGCCCGCATCCTGATTCCTCCCGTGGAGGAGTTGCCCCCGGCGCCGCAGGCGCTCAGCGTGATCGTGGCCGATGAGCATCAGCGCGAGCAGATGGTCGGATACGGCCGACTCCTCGCCACCGCCGGCGTCGAGCGGGGCCTGATCGGCCCGCGCGAAGTCCCCCGGCTTTGGGATCGACATCTGCTCAACTGCGCCGTCGCCGTACCCCTTGTGCCCGAGGGTGCTGACGTCATCGACGTGGGGTCAGGGGCGGGGCTGCCCGGGATCGTCTGGGCCATCGTGCGCCCGGATCTGCGGGTGATCTGCCTTGAGCCACTGCAGCGGCGCGCGACCTTCCTCGAGGAAGTGGTGGCGCAACTCGGCATGGCCGAGAGGGTTCAGGTGGTGCGCGCCCGTGCCGAGGACATCGTGCGCGGTCGTGGCCCCGTGACATCCCTGCGCGCGCAGGTCGTCACCGCGCGTGCGGTCGCGCCCCTGGAGCGCCTGGCCGGATGGACCGTGCCCCTGGTGAAGCCGGGCGGTGAGCTCCTTGCCCTCAAGGGCCGATCGGCAGCGGAGGAGCTGCAGGCGTCGGCGACGGTGCTCGAGCGGCTGGGCGTGGTGAGCGTGGAGATCGTCGAGTGCGGCGCCGGTGTCGTCGAGTCGACCACCACCGTCGTGCGTGCCGTCAAAGCCCCGTGACCGCAGTGGTTGAACGATCAACTGTGCTCGGGGGGCCCGCCCGACCCGGGGCTCACTGATCATCTTGCGCCAGCGAATGCACGGATCTTGAGTGGAGGATGCGTGCATTCAGTGGCGGAAGATGCATCCTGGGGTGCGGGGCGATGTGCGTCGCCACTCCGGTCCGCGTCACCCGGCTACGGTCGACAGGCGCGCGGGTGCACAATGGCGCCATGGAATCCGCCCCGCTGACCGGTCTGGGCTGGCCTGTTTCACGTGAAACGGAGCCGGAGGATGTTTCCCGTGAAACGCCCCTCACCGGTCTGGGCTGGCCGACGCAGGCCCCGAAGGCTCCCCCCGTGAGGGAGCTCCCGTGACCCGCGTCCTCGCGGTGGCCAATCAAAAGGGCGGGGTGGGCAAGACGACCACCACAGTGAACCTAGCCTCGGCCCTGGCTGCGGACGGCCGGGATGTGCTGGTCATCGACCTCGATCCCCAGGGAAACGCCTCCACCGCCCTGGGCCTGGAGCACCACAGCGGGGTGCTGAGCACCTACGAGGTCCTCACCCAGGACGTGCCGCTGGCCGAGATCGTCAGCCCCACCGAGGAGGGCGGCGGGCACCTGTGGGCCGCTCCGGCCACGATCGACCTCGCCGGCGCGGAGATCGAGCTCGTCTCCCTCGTGGCCCGCGAGGGCCGGCTGGACCGCGCGATCCAGGGATACCTGGCCGACTTCGAGGCCGCCGAGGGCCGACCCCTGGACTACGTCATCATCGACTGCCCGCCGAGCCTGGGCCTGCTCACCCTCAACGCTCTCGTGGCTGCCCGGGAACTCCTGCTGCCCATCCAGTGCGAGTACTACGCCCTCGAGGGGGTATCCCAACTGCTGCGCACGGTCGATCTGGTGACCAAGCACCTCAACCCCGACCTGAGGGTGGGCGCCGTACTGCTGACGATGTACGACGGGCGCACTCGCCTGTCCTCGCAGGTCGTCCAGGAGGTGCGGGCCCACTTCGGGGAGGCGGTGCTGCCGACCGTCATCCCCAGGTCGGTACGGCTATCCGAAGCCCCCTCCTACGGACAGACCGTCCTCGCCTATGACTCCTCATCATCAGGGGCCCTCGCCTACGTGCAGGCGGCCCGTGATCTGGACGCCCCTCATGCCTAGTTATCCACAAGTTATCCACAGGACTAAGGGGAGGGTGTCCCATGGCTGAAGCGAAGCGGGGCCTCGGCCGGGGCCTGGGCGCGCTCATCCCGACGTCACCGGCGGACGCCCCGGCAGCACCGAGGTCGGCGTCATCGAAGTCGGCACAGAAGTCGGCATCGAAGTCAGGGGCGTCGAAGTCGGCATCGAAGTCGGGGAAGGCCCGCACGTCCGCAGCGTCCGGCGGTTCGTCCACGCGACGGTCGGGCTCAGCCGACCTCGATCCGATCGCGGGCGCGGTGTACGTCGAGGTGGCGCCGTCCGACGTCGTGCCCAACCCACGTCAGCCGCGACAGGTCTTCGACACCGATGCCCTTGCCGAGCTGGCCTTCTCGATCAAGGAGATCGGACTGCTGCAGCCGATCGTCGTGCGGCGACGCGACGGCAAGGGCGCGTCGTACGAACTGGTCGCGGGCGAGCGGCGTTGGCGCGCATCGCAGGAGGCGGGCCTGGAGCTCATCCCGGCGATCGTGCGAGAGACCAGCGACGACGACATGCTGCGCGAGGCCCTGCTGGAGAATCTCCACCGAGCCCAGCTCAACCCGCTCGAGGAGGCCGCGGCCTACCAGCAGCTGCTGGCGGACTTCGGCGGCACTCAGGACGAGCTCGCCCAGCGCCTGGGCCGTTCGCGCCCGCAGGTGGCCAACACCCTGCGCCTGCTCAAGTTGCCCCCCGCCGTGCAGAGGCGCGTCGCCGCTGGCGTCATCAGCGCCGGCCATGCCCGCGCACTGCTGTCCCTGGATGATGCCGACGCGATGGACGCCCTCGCCGAGCGCATCGTCAAGGAGGGACTGTCGGTCCGCTCGGTCGAGGAAATCGTGCTCATCGGTGACGACGGCGAGCCCCGGCGCAAGCGCACCCCCCGCCCGCGCGGTGGTGCGTCGGCCGCTGTCACCGAGGTGACCGACGGTGTGGCGTCGCGACTCGGTGACGTGCTCGACACTCGCGTGCGGGTGGAGGGCGTGCGCTCGGAGCGCAGCCGCGGCCGGCTCGTCATCGACTTCGCCGACCTCGACGACCTGCGCCGCATCGCCGACCTCATCGACTGACGACAGGTCGCGTCGAAACTCCCGGTAATCAAGGCTTAGCGGCGGCCGTAACCCTTGATTACCGGGACGTTCGCGCGTGGTCGTCGCGCAGGGTGATGAATTCCTCCGCGCTGCGACTGGTGTGGTCGGCCAGGGCCTGCTCCAGTTGCCGGGCATCGCGAGATCGGATCGCCTCGATCAGGCCCTCGTGCACCGCTCGGGCACGCGCCGGGTCCGACCGGACCGCCTGATCCTGCGCGAGGACCAGGGTCGACATCGACTCGGCGACCGGCCACAGCCGCATGAGCACGGCGTTGCCCGAGGCCTCCCACAAGGCGCGATGCAGCGCGAGATGCGCGAGGTGCTGCGCGACCGGGTCGCCTCCGGCCTGCGTGTACGTCGTCCACGCATCCTCGACCTCGTCCATCGCCCCTTCGCGCGACCAGATGCCCTCGACGGCCATCCGATCGAGCACCACGCGCGTGCGTGAGAGGTCGCCGATGGCGTCTGCGTCGAGCTCGGCGACGGCGAAGCCGCGGTGGGGCTGCTGCTCGCAGAGCCCCTCCTGCACGAGCGTGCGCAGCGCCTCGCGCAGGGTCGGACGACTCACGCCGAGCTCGGCCGCGAGGGCGACTTCACGCAAGCGCTGGCCGGGTTGGAGATCGCCGGAGATGATGGCCCCGCGGATCGACTCGACGGCCTCCTCGCGCCGGGTGCGCCCATCACGGGACGTGCGCTCGGCGGCCATGGCGGGAGACTAGGCGAGGGATCGGGCACCACTCAAGAAGTTGTCTGACAATTCTTGACGGGTGGGCTGGCGCCCCGTAGCCTCAACCCATCGTGATTGTCAGACAATCTCGATTCCAGGGAGCACATATGCGCACGGTCATCATCGGCGGCGGAGTCCTCGGGCTCACCCTCGGCTACGAGCTCGCCCGTCATGGCGCGCAGGTCGAGATCGTCGACGCCCGCGAACCCGGCCTCGGCGCCTCGGCCGTCAACGCCGGGTGGGTCGTGCCGTCCGAAGCCGCACCCGTGCCCGGGCCCGGGCTGATCCTGAAGTCGATGAAGTGGATGGTCCGCAAGGACTCACCGCTGTACATCAGTCCGTCAGTGCATCCCGAGCATGTGAAGTTCATGCTCGGCATGTGGCGCCGCTGCAACGAGCGCGACTTCCGCGCCGGCTTCCAGGCGCACCTCGCACTTGCCGAATCG
>JALQSY010000156.1 GCA_023264215.1 Candidatus Nanopelagicales bacterium | reverse complement strand
AGACGTCATCCCAGGCCTCGATGGCGAAGGACCACCCGCCTTCAGACGAGGGCACGATCTCGGCACCCCAGATGTCGAGGCCGGTACCGAGGTCCCTCATCCGCGTGCGCGATACCTCGGTGCCAGCCGGGTCCAGGAGGATGACCGCCGCGCCCAGCGATCCGTGGCCTTCGCGGAACACCGTCGCCCGCACCGGGATCTGCTCGCCGACGACCGCCTTCGCCGGCAGGCGACCGGACTCGACCGTGGGGGAGACGTCCATCACCGGGATCCGGCCGGCCAGGACTGCGGGAACCGCGGTCGGGCGCTCGGCGGCCGGGGCCGGCGCCTTCGGGCCCGGCGTTTGCGTGCCCGGCGCCTTCTTGGCGGGCGCCTTCTTGGCGGGCGCCTTCTTGGCGGGGGTCTTCTTGGCCGGGGCCTGCTGAGCCGCCTTCTTGGCCGGGGCCCGCTTGGCGGCCTTCTTCGGGGCTCCCGCGCCGGGAGCCGCGGAGAAGACCGGAGCCGTCGGTGGCGGGCGCTTGGGCATGGAGCCAGGGTAGTGGCCCCGATGAACCTCCCACGCCATGTTGCCAGGTCCAGCGCCCCGTCGGACAGCACGGGCAGGCGCGCGGCCGCTCCGAAATCACCTGCAACCAGGTCGTGCGCGTTGCAGGCTCGTGGGCTGTTTTCGGAGTCGTCACCGAAAGGCCGACCGACGGTCATGGCCGGTCACCAGCACCCGCTAGCGTGGCCGCCGTGAAAGCGATCCGCAGATTTACGGTCCGCACCGTCGTACCCGGCGAACTCGAGCCCCTGGAGGAACTCGCCGACAATCTGCGGTGGGCATGGCACCCCGAGACGCGGGATGTCTTCCGTGCGATCGATCCTGAACTGTGGGATCGCGTGGGCGATGACCCTGTCGGCCTGCTCGGTGAGGTGTCGCGCGAGCGTCTCCAGGAGCTCGCGAGCGACCCGGGCTATGTCGACTGGGTACGGCGTACCCGCGACGATCTGCGCACCTATCTCCATCGCGAAGCGTGGTTCCAGCGCCAGCCCGAGGATCGTCCCGCGGCCATCGCCTACTTCTCGCCGGAGTACGGGATCGCGGCCGCGCTCCCGCAGTACTCGGGCGGCCTGGGGATCCTGGCGGGCGATCACCTCAAGGCGGCGTCGGATCTCGGAGTGCCGATCATCGGGGTCGGTCTGTTCTACCGCTCGGGCTACTTCCACCAGTCCCTGTCCGCCGACGGCTGGCAGCTGGAGACCTACCCGGTCGTCGATCCGGATGGTCAGCCCGTGTCCGTGCTGCGCGATGGCGCGGGTGCGCCCGTCCATGTCTCCATCGGCTTCCCCGGCGGGCGGGTGCTGCACGCCCGGATCTGGGTGGCCCACGTCGGCCGCGTGCCACTGCTGCTCCTGGACTCCGATATCGAGGACAACGACGCCGCCGACCGGGATGTGACCGATCGGCTGTACGGCGGAGGCGGAGAGCACCGTCTGGCGCAGGAGGTCCTGCTCGGGATCGGCGGTGTGAGAGCCGTGCGTCGATACTGCGAGATCACCGGGCACCCCGCACCTGAGGTCTTCCACTCCAATGAGGGTCACGCGGGGTTCCTCGGCCTCGAGCGCATGCGCGAGCTCGTCAGCGGCGCGGGCCTGGACTTCGACTCCGCGTTGGAGGCCGTGCGCGCCGGGACGGTCTTCACCACGCACACGCCGGTCCCGGCGGGTATCGACAGATTCCCGCGGGACCTCATCGAGCGCTTCTTCGGCGGCGACAACGCCGAGCCGGGCATGCCGGTGGAGCGCATCCTCGCGCTCGGCGCGGAGGACTTCGAGGACGGCGATCCCGACGTGTTCAACATGGCCGTCATGGGCCTGCGCCTATCCCAGCGCGCCAATGGGGTGAGCCTGCTCCACGGCTCCGTGAGCCGCGGGATGTTCGCGGGCCTGTGGCCGGGCTTCGACCCCGATGAGGTCCTCATCACCTCGATCACCAACGGTGTGCACGCACCCACCTGGGTGGCGCGCGAGGTCCGCGACCTCGCGGCGCGCGAGATCGGCCCCGAGCTCGTCGAGGAGGGCCGCGGCTGGGAGGCGATCGGGCGCATCCCGGATGAGGCGATCTGGCCGGTCAAGCGCATCCTGCGCGAGCAACTCGTGGCCGATGCTCGCGCGCGCCTGAAGGCTTCGTGGCGTGCCCGAGGCGCCAGCGAGGCCGAACTCGGATGGATCGACCAGATCCTCGATCCCGACGTACTCACGATCGGCTTCGCTCGGCGAGTGCCGTCGTACAAGCGGCTCACTCTCATGCTGCGCGATCCCGAGCGACTGCGCCAGCTCCTGCTGGATCCGGAGCGCCCGGTGCAGCTCGTCGTCGCCGGCAAGGCGCATCCGGCCGATGACGGCGGCAAGAGCCTGATCCAAGAGCTCGTGCGCTTCGCGGACGATCCGGAGGTGCGCCACCGGATCGTGTTCCTCCCGGACTACGACATCGCCATGGCCACGACCCTGTATCCCGGATGCGACGTATGGCTCAACAACCCGATCAGGCCGCTGGAGGCGAGCGGCACGTCCGGCATGAAGGCCGCGCTCAACGGCGCGCTCAACCTGTCGATCCTCGACGGCTGGTGGGATGAGTGGTACGACGGCGAGAACGGTTGGGCGATCCCATCAGCGGACGGTGTCGACGACCCTGACCGGCGCGATGACATCGAGGCGGCGGCGCTCTACGACCTCATCGAGCGCGAGGTGGCGCCGACCTTCTATCAGCGCGGGGACGATGGCCTGCCGCACCGGTGGATCCAGCGTGTGCGTCACACGCTGATGACGCTCGGCCCGAAGGTCCTCGCGAGCCGCATGGTCAGCGAGTACGTCACGCGCCTCTACACCCCGGCCGCGCTGTCATCGAGGCGAGCGGCTGCCGATGACTACGCGCTCGCGCGGGATCTCGCGGCGTGGAAGGCGCGCGTGGAGAAGGCATGGACGGGCGTTGCCGTGGAGCATGTCGAGGCGTCCGGTGTCGGGGATGCTCCATCGCTCGGTGCCCGTCTCCACCTGCGGGCCCATGTCCGGCTCGGCGACCTGACTCCCGATGACGTGATCGTCCAGGTGGCCTACGGGCGCGTGGACGGCGACGATCGGCTGGTGGCCCCGGCCTACGCGGACCTCGTCGCGCAAGAGGGCTACGACGGCAGCCGCTGGCTCTTCTGCGGTGACATCACCCTCGAGCGCACCGGCCCCTTCGGCTACACCGTCCGGGTGCTGCCCATGCACGAGGGGCTCGTGTCGCCGGTCGAGTTGGGCCGGCTCTCCGCGCCGGCCCCGCTGCCGGCTCCGGCGGAGGCTCCGCAGCGCTGAACGGCGCGATCTGCTCCTGCTCGAACGTCCCGGTTGTTGACACTTACAGCCGGCGCTAAGTGTCAACAACCGGGACGTTCGTCATCCACAGCCTGAAGTTCGAGGCTGGAGCCGAACGCGGATCGGGGCCACAGTGGTCCGATGCCGCGACTCGAGGTCCAGACCACCTCTGCCCAGTTGGTCGCGGCTTTCGCTTCGCGCACGTTCACTTCACGCGAGGCGGGCGAGGTCGGGATCGGGTACCACCGGCTGAGAAGGGCGGTCGGAGCCGGTCTCGTGCATCGGCTCAGGCGTGACCACTACCGCGTCGCCCTGACCGGTGCGGCGGACAGTCGTTTGACGGACTGTCTGGAGCGCCTATCGGGCCAGGGCATCCCGGCCTGCGCCGGCAGGCGCACTGCCGCAGACGTCTGGGATAGCCCCATGTGGAACGTTGAGCCGGCGGGCGCACCGATCGTGCTGGTGCCGCGTGACTCCTCCGTGGGCAAAGGTCTTCGAGGCGGCGTGCTGATCAAGCCATGCGACGTCG
Source organism: Candidatus Nanopelagicales bacterium (assembly GCA_023264215.1). The sequence goes on along the minus strand of JALQSY010000156.1, from coordinate 477 downwards.
ACCTCCGGCGCATCGTGCCCGGCCCGGGGGCGATTCCCGTCACCGATCCACTGCTCACAGCAGCTCATCTCGCCGCCGCGCCGAAGAGATCCTTCGCGCAGATGGTGGTGCTCCTCAGCGGGGCGATGAGACTCCAGTTGGCGCGATCCGCCGGGGATCCTCAACTGCTGACGCGCCGAGCCGGTCACGCGCATGTTCGCGCCAGCCTGGTCCATGACCTCATGGATGCCATCACCCATGCCGATGTGCGGGGCCTGCGGCGGGTTGCTGAGGTGGCGCCCCACGCCGATCCTCGGCTTGAGACGGTGCTGGAGTCCATCTCATGGGCGCGGTTCATCGAGGCGGGTCTGGCGCTCCCGGAACCACAGGTGTGGGTGAGCGGTGCCAGCGGTCGATCATGGCGCGTGGACTTCCTCTTCGGCGGCCGTGTGATCGGCGAGTGCGACGGGGCTGTGAAGTACGCCGAGGCCGACAGCC
>JALQSY010000155.1 GCA_023264215.1 Candidatus Nanopelagicales bacterium | reverse complement strand
CGCCAATGAGGCGGTGGGTGGCTCCTGGGCCGGCGACCTCATCGCGGTCGGTGCCATCATCTCGATCTTCAGCGTCGTGCTCGTCACGCTCTACGGACAGACGCGCATTCTCTTCGCGATGGGCCGCGACGGCCTGCTCCCCAAGGTCTTCACCCGCGTCAGTCCCCGATCGCAGACGCCTGTGGCCAACACGCTCATCGTGGGCTGCCTCATCGCGGTCCCTGCGGCGTTCGTGTCACTGGGACAGCTCGCCGAGGCGACCAGCATCGGCACGCTCGGTGCCTTCGCCATCGTCAACATCGGCGTCATCGTCCTGCGTCGCAAGTACCCCGACCTCCCGCGAGGCTTCACCACCCCGCTCTTCCCGCTCTTCCCGATACTGGGACTCATCCTCATCGTCGTGATCGTGGCCGGGCTCGATCCGATCACCTGGCTCGTCTTCGCCATCTGGATGGCCGTGGGATTCGCGATCTACTTCGGCTACTCCCGACGGCACTCACTGCTGAACTCGCCCAGGTAGCGCCCGTCGGATCTGCCGCTACCCTCTGCGCATGGCTACCTACACCTGCTCCAGCTGCGATATGTCCGTCAACACCACCTGCGGCCACTGCGGCGCCGACCTGGTGAACGACGTTCTCGTCGTGGACAGCGGGGCCGAGGTCGGCATCTCCCAGTGCCCCAATGGGCACGGCAAGATCAAGTCGCCGATGTGCTGCGGCTCGGACATGAGCTGCGCCGTCTGAGTCGCTTCAAGGTCAGAACGACTTGCAGGTGTACCCGCCCGACTTCTCGTCGTAGTACGCCTGTGTCCCCGGGGGGCACGAGATGCCAGTGCCCGTAGTCGGCGGGCCCTTGCGCGTGAGCACGATCCCTCGCGTGCCCCTTCCCTGGGTCACACGGATCTTCACCGTGCCGTCGTCCATGAGGACAGGCAGCCCTCGCCAGGGTCGCGTGACACCCTTGATGGTGATGGTGCCGCCCACCGAGCGACCCTTCGCCGCTTGGTCCGTGATCGTTCGGACCATCACGGCAAGCGACACCTTCCCCAGGTCCCTGCCGCCGCGTGACTTCTTGGTCTTCACGTCACCGGGCACGTTGAGCTTCGTCGCTCCAGGCTTCACCGACCCGGAGATCGAGAAGCGATAGACGGTGGGATATACCGGCTTGCCCTGGGCGGCCGCGGGGGCGGCAGACAGGGCGAGCCCCCCGGCAACGACAGCGGTGGTGAGTGCGAGGACCAGCCGACGAGTGATCATGTGCGCGAGATTAGGGGCCTGGAACGCACGGACTCTCACTCGAAGCGCAATTACCGTGCCACCACGGGGAAGGGGCGCGCCCGAAGGGATTCGAACCCCTAACCTTTTGATCCGTAGTCAAATGCTCTATCCGTTGAGCTACGGGCGCCTTGCGGAGGACGAGTGTAGTCCCGGCGCGCCCGGACCACTCCACGGGCCCGCCCCGGGGAAGTGGGCGCCGTTCACCCAACGGCGACGGCCCCGACGTGCAATATGGCTGATCCGCGAGCAGACTCGACCCCATGGACGAAGACCAGACGATCGACGGCCTCGGGATCACGAGGCGCCAGGCGCTCGCTGCCGCGGCCGCCCTGTGCGGACTGGGCGCGGTGGCCGCAACGGGCACGGGAGTCGCCCAAGCGGCGGGAACTCTGCGGGTGCGACTGTCCAAGTTCCCCGCGCTGAAGAAGGTCGGCGGTGCGGCCGTCGTGGGACGCATCGGCTCCACTCAGGTAGCAGTCGTGCGTACGGCGCGCAATAGGTACGTCGCCCTCGATCGCCGGTGCCCACACGCAGGCGGAATCGTCAACGCGAGTTCGGGCGGCTGGGTCTGCCCGCTGCACGGCTCACGATTCGACCTGGACGGGGACAAGGTCAGCGGCGTGACCCCGACCGGCCTGCGCAAACTGCGCTCAAAGCTCAGCCGCGGCACCCTCACCATCACGGCGTAGTTCGGGGCGCTTTGCGCACGGAACGGGGACGTTTCAGCCCCGAAGTTCCCCGCAAAGCGCGCAAAGCAGCGGCCCCATGGCGCCTGCGCCCCCCGGCAGCCCCTGCGCCTGGTCGACGGCCAGGGGATCCTCACGCAATCACGTGATGAATCCCACTCGGCCTGACCGGACGGGCAACCCCGGTCACGAGCAGGGCACACTGTCCCGGTGGGTCGTTCCTGGGCTGTGGCCGCAATCGGTATCGGCCTCGTCGTCAGCATCGCTGGTCCGGTCAATGGCGGCCTCGCACCTGCGGACACCGTCCTCGCCGCCGATGTCAAGCAGCGGCCCAATGTCCTGCTGATCCTCACCGACGACCAGCGCGCAGGCACCCTCGCGGGCATGCCCAATGTGATGGAGCACCTGGTCGGCGAGGGGACGACGTACCCGAACGCGTTCGTGCCGACGTCGTGGTGCTGCCCCAGCCGGGCCAGCCTGCTCTCGGGCAAGTTCGCACACAACTCCGGCGTCTGGGAGAACGGCACGTCCTCGGCGTGGGGGGCATGGGCTGCGTTCGCCTACGGCGGCGAGGAGAAGGACACTCTCGCGACCCGGCTGAATGACGCGGGGTACCGCACCGGACTGTTTGGCAAGTACCTCAATGACACCGTGGCCAAGGGTGAGGACTACAAGCCCGCAGGTTGGGATGAGTGGGATGCGTTCCTGGGGGGCAACTACCAGCGCTACAAGCTTTCTTCGGATCGCAAGCCGATCCGCAAGGATCGCGAGTACCTCACCGATGCACTGGCGGACAGCACCCTGGACTTCATCGAGTCCACTCCGAGGAGCACGCCGTTCTTCGCCTACTTCTCTCCCTTCGCGCCTCATTTCCCCTTCGATCCCGGTCCCTACGAGGGCGCCACGCGAGCTGCGGGCCTGCTCGACGACGTCATGGCCGGCGCCGACTATCCCTCCCCGTCGACCAACCAGGCAGACATGTCCGGCTATCCCAACTGGATGCAAAGGCTCGAGCCTTCGGACATCTGGAACACGAAGGGGCGTCTGCCCGATTCGACGATGACCATCGACGACGTCGTCGAGCGCCAGGCCGACACGCTCATGGGAGTCGATGCGGCCATCGGTCGCATGATCGAGTCCCTGCGGGAGTCAGGGCGCCTGGACAACACGCTCATCGTCCTGGTCTCGGATAACGGCTATGCGTGGGGCGAGCACAGGCTGCAGGGCAAGAACACGCCGTATGACGTGTCCGTGCGAGTGCCTTTGGTCATGCGCTACGACAAGGGCATCCCCGCGGCCAACGTCGACGAACGCATCGTCGCGGCCAACGTGGACGTCCACGCGACGATCCTCGATGTCGCCGGGGTCCGGCCGGGCAGGATCGATGGCCTGAGCGCGCTGTCATCGCAGCGCGATGGCCTCGTGATGGAGGCGATGCGCTGGGCCGGCTACTACGGGCGCCCCGCCTACTGCGGCTACCGCACGAAGGACCGGCTCTACGTCCGCTACTCGACAGGCTTCGAGGAGTTGTACGACTACACCGCGGATCCCTATGAGCTCAACAATCTCGCAGGCGACCCGGCGTACGCCGCCGAGCAGGATGCTCTCAAGCGGCAGACGCGCCAGGCATGCTCGCCTGCTCCACCTGGTTTCACCTGGGATGACCAGTCGGCGCGACTGCGCGCGCCCAGCGAGGTGCGAGCGACGTGGGAGTCACCGCGCAGCATCTCCGTGACGTGGCGCGCGCCATCGGGCGTGGGCGTCGAACTGCCCGAGTATCGGGTCTACCTCGGAGGGGATACGCGCGGCCGTGCGGCATGCGAGCGCGGGTCGACCCGGCTCGACAAGGGCCTGCGATGCCAGTTCCTTGTCCCCTCTGACATCAAGAACGTGCGCGTGACGGTTGCGTCGGTGCGTGGCCGTGAGGTGGTCGCCGCAGATCCGGTGACTTTGCCCAAGCGCCCCGATCCCGGGCCCCGCTAGGGGCGGAAATCCCGGGACACCGGCCAGGCGTCCCGGGACTCCACAGCGGCGGAGGCGGAGGGATTTGAACCCTCGATGGGGTTTTAGCCCCAAACCCGCTTAGCAGGCGGGCGCCATAGACCGGACTAGGCGACGCCTCCAAGAACTCGCCGGGTCAGATTACCGGGTCAGGATCGGACACGGCACACTGCTGTCGCGTGAGCGCAGAAGACCCGATGGTGTCCACCCTGGTCATCGACTGCGGCGGCGGCGGAATCAAGGCGACGGTCCTCGACGACGCGGGCACGATGCGCGCCCAGCCGATCCGCGTGCCCACGCCCTACCCGCTGACGACCAAGCTCTTCGTCAAGACGCTCGTGGACCTGGCCAAGAAGATGCCCCACGCGACGCATGCGACCGTCGGACTTCCCGGCATGATCCGACACGGCGT
>JALQSY010000154.1 GCA_023264215.1 Candidatus Nanopelagicales bacterium | reverse complement strand
ATGCGCATGACCGCGGAGGACGTGCTCACGACGACCTTCGATCTCGGCCACGACGAACTCGTCATCGTCCGGGACATCGAGGTCTACAGCACGTGCGAGCATCACCTTGTGCCGTTCCACGGGGTGGCGCATGTGGGCTACATCCCCGGAGATGATGGACGCATCACGGGCCTGTCGAAGTTGGCGCGATTGGTCGACGTGTACGCCAAGCGGCCACAGGTCCAAGAGCGCCTCACGTCCCAGATCGCGGATGCGCTCATGCGCATCCTGCAGCCCAAGGGGGCCATCGTTGTCGTGTCCTGTGAGCATCTGTGCATGTCGATGCGAGGAGTCCGCAAGCCGGGGGCGCGGACGATGACCAGTGCGGTGCGCGGTGCACTGACCGATCCGGCGACTCGGGCCGAGGCGATGTCCCTCCTGCGGGAGTAGGCATGCTGTCCCCGACCGGGCTTCCCGCGAGCCTTCGAAACATCGACCGCACGCTGGTCATGGGCATCGTCAATGTCACCCCGGACTCCTTCTCGGACGGCGGGCAGTGGGCTGATCCGGAGTCGGCGATCAAGCGGGGCCTGCTCCTGCACGCCGACGGTGCGGATCTGGTCGATGTGGGCGGTGAGTCGACCCGACCGGGCGCACAGCGCATTGCGCCCGAGGAGGAGCTGGCCCGCGTGCTGCCGGTCGTCACCGAACTCGCGCGCGCGGGCGTGCACGTCAGCATCGACACGATGCGGGCGAAGGTCGCGCAGCGGTGCGTGGAGGCCGGCGCCATCTTGGTCAACGACGTCAGCGGCGGACAGGCCGACCCGCAGATGCTCCCGTGGCTGGCCACCTGCTCGGTGCCGTACATCGCCATGCACTGGCGGGGCCCCAGCGATGTGATGGAGGACCTAGCGACATACGACGACGTCGTCCACGACGTGCGCGACGAGCTGGCCGGGCGACTGGAGGCGATTGCGGGGGCGGGGGTCTCGGTGGATCGCGTGGTCCTCGACCCCGGCCTGGGCTTCGCGAAGCGATCCGGGCACAACTGGGCCCTGCTCTCGGACCTCCAGGCGCTGGGATCGCTGGGCCGACCGCTGCTCATCGGCGCCTCGCGCAAGCGATTCCTGGGCGATCTCCTCGCGGACGGGGCCGGGCAGCCCAGGCCGCTCGAGCACCGCGATGCCGCTGGGGATGCGGTGACAGCCCTGGCAGCCGCCCAGGGGGTCTGGTGCGTCCGCGTGCACGAGGTGCGAGCCAGTCGCGACGCGGTGATGGTGGCCCAGGCATGGAAGGACGGGTCATGAGCGCCCTCACCCCGGGACCAGGAGTGGACCTCATCGAGGTGCGTGGCATCCGTGCGCGCGGCCACCACGGCGTGCTCGCCAGCGAGCGCGAGACGGGCCAGACGTTCTTCGCCGATGTCATCGTCGCTGTCGATACCGAGCGCGCTGCCGGGAGCGACGATCTCGCCGATACGGTCGACTACTCGCAGATCGCGCAGGCCGTGCATGCTGAGCTCTCCGGCGATCCGGTCGATCTCATCGAGACGCTGGCCGAGCGCATCGCCGTCCGCTGCCTGTCCTTCGCCGGCGTTCAGGCAGTCGAGATCGCCCTGCACAAGCCTGAGGCTCCGGTGGGGGTCCCGGTCAGCGACGTGATCCTGCGCATCGTGCGAGGTCGCGCGTGAGTCCTGTTCCCGAGCGCGCCGTCCTGTCCATCGGATCGAACCTCGGGGATCGGCTCGGCCACCTCCAGGGTGCGCTCGACCAGCTCGCCGAGCGGGGAATTCGCGTGCTCGGCGTCTCGCCGGTCTATCAGACCGCCCCGGTCGGGGGTGTCGAGCAGGACGACTTCCTGAACATCATCGCGATCGTGGAGTCCGACCTGTCGCCTGTCGATCTGCTCGCTCGGTGCCAGGAGGTCGAGGCGGTCCACGACCGAGTTCGCGACATCCGCTGGGGGCCGCGCACGCTCGACGTCGACATCGTCTCGATCGACGGGATCGTCATGGACGACCCCGCGTTGACGCTGCCGCATCCGCGCGCTCACGAGCGAGCGTTCGTGTGCATCCCCTGGCTGGACATCGACCCGGCTGCGCGAATCGGCACCGACGACGTCGCATCCCTGGAATTGGATACGGCGGGCGTGCAGCGCCGCGATGACCTGCGACTGCGCCGTCCCGGCGGTACGCCATGAGGCCGACGCGCTGGGTGCCCCTGGTCGCCATCGCCGCCATCGCCCTGGCGGTGGGATGGGTCCTCGTCGACGTCGTCGAGCGATGGGCGGGCCGTATCCTGGGTGTCCCGTGGCTGGCCGCCATCGCGCTGTGGGTCCTGGCACTGGGCGTCCTGGGCTGGACGCTGCTGAGCAGGGGACGGCTCGGCCATTCCTCCTCAGGACCGGCCGCGGTGGGCGCGGGTGATCGACCCCGACCCTCGATGCCGCCCCTGGTCGCAGCGCGCACGGCGGCTCTGGCGATGGCTGCGTCCCGTACTGGAGCGCTCATCGGTGGCTTCTACCTCGGCATCGCACTGGGACTGCTCGGGGTGCGGGACACACCCACCGGCTCGCAATCCCTTGGTGCGGCGACGGTGAGCGCTCTGGCCTGCATCGTCCTGGTGGGATCGTCGCTGTGGCTCGAACGCCTCTGCCGCTTGCGCCATGGCGATGACGAGTGACCCTGCGCTGACGGGGTTCCTGCTGGACGTTTCGCGCCAGCGTGCTAGTGCTTGTGGTCGCGGATGTACGTCGCGAATCGAGCACGCAGGAGCGCCTCGGAGTCCGGATCGAGGTCGGGGTTGCCACCGAACATCTCCCGAAACGCCTTGATCGACTCGATGATCGTGCCGCCGGTCGATCCGAGATCACCGCCCTCACCCTGGATCGCCACCATCCCGGGCATGTGCGAGAACACGTCCGTGAAGAACCCGATGTCCAGGTGATGCTCGGCGATATGGAAGGCGCGATCGCGGAGTTCGTCGAACGGGAGGTCTTCAAGGGCCACATCGTCGGACATAGCGCGACCCTACCCCTCGCCGGCCGGTGGCCTAGTGATCGAGGTCCCCGGCGACGAAGAGGAATGATCCGACGGCCGCGGGCAGGTCGGCGAGCGCTGTCCCGACCAGCGCGCTGCCCATAGCCTGCACGTTGGCGTATGAAGCGGTGCGCAGGCGGACTCTCCACGGAGTCGTCTCGGCGGTGGACACGACGTATGCGCCGCTCGGACCCATCGCCGACTCCAGGCAGGCATACGCCGCCCCCTCAGGAGCCCGCACGACCTTCGGCAGGCGTACGTCGATCTCCCCCTCGGGGACACGCGACCAGCAGGCAGCGATGACATCGAGGTCTGCGAGCACTTGCTCCGCCAGGACGCGGTAGCGGGCTCGGGCGTCCCCTTCCGTGGACGTGACGACCCGAATGACGTCGCTCAACTCCGCATAGGCGAGGCTCGGCGCGTCACGTCGCAGGTCCTCGTCGAGGCCGCTCGCGCGCGCGACGGGTCCCCCGACCGACCACCGCACCGCCTCTGCTTGCGGCAGGACAGCCACACCCGCAGGGATCGCGCTATCGATGGCCTCGAGGATCCGTGGGATCTCCTCGCGTGTCATCGCGATCGCCGCATCGACGTCCTCGCCCCAATTCGCGGGTGCGTCATGGGCGAGTCCGCCGATGCGCGCGATCATCGGGTGCACGCGCCCGCCGCTGATGGTCTCCAGGCAGCGCAGCCAGGCTTCGCGCGCGGCGATCCCCGGCGCCGCCGTGACAGGTACCCCGCGCGGAGGGATCGTCGCCGCCCCTGCGAGCAGCAGCAGCGACGCCGAGGCCCGGCTGATCTCGCAGAGCAGGGTGCGCAGCCACACGGCTCGCGGCGGCACCTGCAGTCCGAGCAGCTCCTCCACGGCGAGCGCGAGCGCAATCTCCGAGACGGCGGCCGACAGCCAGTCGTGGCGGTTGGCCAGCATGAGCCCCTGCCGGTAGTCACGGGACTCGAGCAGCTTCTCCGTGCCTCGGTGCAGCAGTCCTGGCTCGGGCGACGCTGAGACGACGCGGCCATCGGCGATCCGGCACACGATGCGCAGCGCGCCGTGACCCGACGGGTGCAGGTCGCCGAGGTCGAGCGTGAGGTCCGCGGGCGCAAGCCCGGTGCCCACGGTCATCTCCGTCACGCCGGCAGCATCCCACGGTCGGGCGGACGTCAGCACTCTCGTGCATTCCCGGGGACCTGTGGCGCGCAGACCGAGGTGGCTAGCAGCAGGTTGCGCGACTGCTGTCACAGTGGGGGCATGAGCACCGATCCGTTCACCGCGCCAGGGTGGGTGCCGGTGTCGCCGCGCCTGACCACGGCTCGCCGTATCACGCTCGCACTGGAGTACTGCCTGGTCCTCGCGGGCGGCATCGGCATCGCCATCAGTCCCCTCGCGACCGGAT
>JALQSY010000153.1 GCA_023264215.1 Candidatus Nanopelagicales bacterium | reverse complement strand
GAGATGACATTGGAGAGTGCGCGTGCGGTACTCGTGCGCGACTGGTCGATCACGGATGTGGACTGCGTTTCGACGCCTCGGTCGTCCGTCGGGCACGGGCTGCGAGATGTCGCCGATGACGTGGGCGCCGTCATGGTCGTGATCGGCCCGGGGTCCGAGGGGGTCGACGGGCACCTGTCGCTCGGCACGGTGGCCCACACGCTACTGCACGGTGGAGGCGCCGCGGTGGCGCTCGCGCCGGAGGGCTACCGCGAAACCGCACCCGAGGCCGTACAGCGGCTGGTCGTCGGGTTCCAGGACACCCCCGAGGCGGAGTACGCCGTGCGCATCGCTGCTGACGTCGCGGGCCCGGCGGGTATCCCCGTCGAACTCCTCACGGTCGTCATCCGCATGACGCGAATCCTCGGTGCGCGCATCGGGCGGGATCCCGAGCGCGCGGTGATGCAGGCTCTTGCGGAGCACGAGCGCCAGGCGCAGCAGCGCTTCATCGCGACCTCGGACCTGCCGATCTCGGGGGAGGTCGTGCAAGGAGACACCGCCGGCCGCGCCATGGCGAGATTCGACTGGAGGGACTCGGACGTCTTCGTCGCCGCATCGAGCAGCCTCGGCCTGCTCAGCCGGGTCTTCCTCGGTGACCTCACCCACAAGCTCCTGCGCGCATGCACAGTCCCGGCCGTCGTGCTTCCCCGGGGATTCGATCCCGACCGTGGCCAGGACTCCTAGGACCGCGCCGCTCGATAACGCTCCCTCGCCTCTCGCCTGGGCCGACGCCGTCGAGGCCTTCCGGGCCGGACAATGCGCCGAGGGCTTGGGGACGGAGGCGGGATGACCCTGGACATCAGCGATCCCGCGGATCGTCCATGGCTGCTGCGCCGCCGGCGCAGGGTCGCCGGGGGTTTCGCGTCGTTCACGGTGCTGGTTGCACTGCTGGGAACGGGCTTCCTGCTGTCCGCGACGTCGGCGCAGGGGCCCGAGGGCTATCTCGAGTACGTCCTCACCGACGACGCGCCCTTCCAGGTCATCCCCGACCCGCCGTCGGTCGGACAGGAGCCTCGCACCGACTCCATCGTCACCGGATCGGTGACGTCGATCGCGCTGTCCCTGCCCAGCGTGGGTGCCGCATCGGCCCTCCTCTCCGCCGCGGAGGCAGCAGGCGTGGATCCATCCACGGGGCAGGCCCAACGGGTGACGACGACCGGTGCTTCGTCGGACGGATCCCTGCAGACCTTCATCTCAGTGGCGCTCCTCAGCGACGCCGGCTACCTGCAGGTGCTGGGCATGGTCGCCGATGGCTCCTTCGTCCTCGACTACAGCCCCCCGCTGCTGCAATTGCCTGCCGACATGGCTCCAGGCAACGAATGGCAGGTCGAGGGCATCACGTCCGGGTTCGCACCTTTCACCTTCACCGGGGAAGTCCTCGGGACTCGCGAGGTGGTCCTGCCGTCGGGCACGGTGGCGGACCCGGACGCGTGCGTCGATGTCCGGACCCGTTTGGACCAGCAGGTTCCCGGCGCGGATGGCTACGTGGTGGAGCAGGTCGCAGCGTGGTGTCCAGGCCGGCACATCGTCGCGTCGACCACCGCGGAGGGGTCGGCGATCCGACAGGCTCGGCCCGATGAGCCGGAGTGGGGTCCCTTCCTCCTTGCTCCCCTGGAGATGCAGGAACCCGGCACCTCCCTGTCGCTCCCGGTGCTGTCTGTCGTGTCTAGGAGAGCGCCCCTCGTCGTACCTGGGGGGATCGTCGTCATCAACGACTTCCTTGGCGATCTCATCTACGTCACTGCGACGGAGCCACCTTCGGGGGAGCCCGTCTCCACTTCCTTCGTCCAGTGGATGCAGCATCCGGGCGGTGCGATCCTGGGAGCAGCAGCGGATGACGATCGGATCGTCATCACCACGTCGCAGCGCAAGGTCATCGCCTTCGACCACGCGGGGCGGATGCTGTGGACGCACGACGTTGCCGATGTCGCAGCGGGGAGCCCCATCCTGGCCGACGACGCCGTCATCGTGGCCCTCGTAGACGGATCGGTGCGGGCACTGGACGCCGCGAGTGGAGAGCCGGTGTGGGGCCACCGACTCTCGGATGTCGTCACCGAGGCTCCGGTAGCGACCGGTGACATGGTGTGGGTCGGCGATACGGCGGGGTACATCCTGGGCGTCGGAACGGACGGCGTGGTCCGCTGGGCCGGCGGCCTGGACTCCGTGAGCGCCCCGTTGTCGCCCGTGGACGATTCACGGGTCCTCGTGCCCCAGTCCAGCGGGATCATGACCCTGCTCGATAGCGAGGGGTTTGAGGTCTGGTCTGCGAGTGAGCCGGACGGCACGGTGAACGCCGTGGCAGCGCAGTGGGGCGATGTCCTCGCCGTGCCCACGACCGCGGGCCTGCTGGGACTGGACGCGCAGACCGGTGAGCGGCTGTGGCTGCTTCCCGAGTTCACGGCGGCCCATGTCGGCCCCGACGGATGGGTGGCCGATCGTGGACAGGTTGCCCGCGTCGGACCCGACGGCTCAGTGCTTCGCGTGCAGGCCCTGGCTGACCCCGACGGATCGACGCCTCTCGCAGCCTACGTCGTCCGGATGGGCGATCAACTTGTCGCGGTCACCTCAGCCGGCCTCGTCGTCTACCTTGCGCAGGCCGCCGATGAGTGACCAGGTCGATGTCCCTGAGGTGCAGACCATGAGCCGGCCATCTGTCGCGAAGGCGGTCTGGCACTTCATCTCCGATCTCCTGCGGATCGTGATCTTCCAGCCCGTGCGCTACGGCACGCTTGCTCTCGGATCGCACTCCGCGGGCGTCGCTGGCATCACCTGGGCCGTGACCTTGCTGTACGGCCTCACCGTCGCCTCCATCCTCATGGCGAATCCGCTCCGCTCCGTCTCCCCGATTCAGGCGCAGATCGACGCCACGAGCAACCTGGTCGTCCCCGCGTTCCTCATCCCCGCCGTGCTGTGCCTGCTCGGAATCTCGTTCGGGCTGCTCCTGGCTGGTTCTCAACGTGCTCCCTGGTGGCGACGCGTCCTCTACCTGGTCGTGGTCGGCGCCATCCTCGGCTCCGTGGCTGCGATCGGGGCGGCCCTCGGCCAGGGTGGTGCGCTCTCCTGGGCCACCGTGGCCGTCCTGCTGGTCGCTATCGCCTACGTCGTGCTGATGTGGCTCCGGCGAACCAGGCCCGCCATCGACGCCATCGTGCTCGTGTCCCTGAGTTCTCTCACCCTGCTGCTCACCTACCGCTCGCTCGTCCTGCAATCGGTCCTCGGAAGCGGCGGGGAGCAGACGGTCACTGCCGCGTCGTTGATCCTCCAGCAGGTGGCCACGCTTGCGCTGCCGGTCGCCTTCCTGTCGGGCATCAACGCTGCGGCCCTCGGGATATCGGTGGTGGCGTGGGGCGGTGAGGAGCTCGGCCGCCGAGCGGCCATGTGGGTGAGCCTGCTCGTGGCAGGAATCGCGCTCGCACTGCAGTGGGTCTTCATCGCCAGGGACGCGATCATGGATTCGTCGGCCGTGCCCGGCAGGGTCACGCGAGTGGTCGCCGCGGTCGTGATCATCGCTGTCTGCTGGATCATGTGGCGGCTGTGCCGGGGCCGTGGGGGCGCTCGCGACGTGTCCCCGGTGCGCGTGAGTTCGAGCGGTGTCGCGGTTGCGGTTCCCGTGTCCTACGGGGTGACGGCCGCGGCGTTCATCGGCGCTCTGGTCGGCGCCGTAGTCATCGCCCTCCAGTTGGTCGCCTCGCCCGAGGCCGCCAAACCGCTGATGGGCTTGCTCGATCTCACCGGATCGACGGCCTTCTCGTCCGCCGTGCGGGTCGCGGCCATCGTCGGGCTGCTCCTCGGAGCCGTCGTCCTGGTGCGCAGAGGGGAGCGCCTGCTAGCGGAGGTTGCAGCTGTGTACGCCGTGATCCTCGGCTCCGTCTACATCACCGTGATTCCACCCGAATGGTTCTGGACTCCTTCCGCGGTGGGAGACGTCGGCTTGATCGCTGCCACCGGCTGTGCGATCGCGTGGACCGCCCGAGGCTCATGGCACCGCGGGCGTGCTGCGTTCATCCTCACCCTGGCCTTCCTGTCAGCGCTCGTCCGGCAGGCTGACTTCTTTGCGGTGCCACTGGGCTTCCTCATCGGCGCTTCCGCCACCGCTTTGCTGATCGTCGGCCTCGTGTGGGGCTTCCTCACCGATGGGGGCGAAGCCCATGAGAACGCGCCCCGCTATCCCGGGGACCGGCAGCTCCTCGTGCTGCTGGGCACGTTCCTCTTCGGCGCCGCGATCGTGGCGTGGGCCGTCCTCGGCAAGGTCGTCGCGACCACGCTCCTGCTCTCGGAGGTGTCGGCACTGGCCTTGCAGACGCTCGGAACGGCGCTGATCATCGTCGTGATCTTCGAGGCGAGCGGACTGGCCTTCCGGGGCAGGCAGGGGACGCTCATCGA
>JALQSY010000152.1 GCA_023264215.1 Candidatus Nanopelagicales bacterium | reverse complement strand
ATGCGCGTCCCTCCCCTTCCATCGTGCGCACTCCCGAGGTATCCGGCAAGACCGGGCCGCGGTTGGCGACGCGGGCCCCACGGTGGCCTAATGGAGAAGTGGCCTCGTGGAAGGGGAGGGTGGAAGCAGTGGTGACGTCACGTGCACGCCTGCTGGTCGCGGCATGCGCCGCGGCCCTTCTCGCCGCCGCCTGCACGAGCGAGCCGCAGGCCACCCCGACACCCACCGGTCTGCCGGCATGGCAGCACGACGCGGTGCGGTTCCTCGGTCCGGCCGACGCCCTCGGGGAGTCCGAGCTCCTCGACTCGATGAGCCGTCGCGGATCGGTGCGTGACCTGTCCCCCGAGCCGCTGACCGACGATGAACTCGCCGCCCTGCTCTGGTCCGCCCAGGGCGTGTCCACTCCATCCGGCGCGCGCACCGTGCCATCGGCCGGCGCGCTGTATCCCCTCGAGATGTACGTCGTGACACCGGACGAGGTGCTCCACTACGTCCCGGACACCGCGTCCGTCGAGGTGCGCTACGACCGCGATGCGAAGGAGCAGGTGGCGGATGCGGTGAGCGATACGCCGGCGTCGCGCGCCTACGCCCTGGTCGTCATCACCGGCGTACCCGAGCGCATCACGGGCAAGTACGCCGATCGTGGCATCCGATACATGTGGATGGAGGCCGGGCACGCCGCCCAGAACCTGCTGCTGGCCGCGGCGGCCCTCGGCCTTGGCGCGGTCACCATCGGCGCCTACGACGATGCGGGCCTCGCCGACGCCCTCGGCCTGTCCGATGCCGAGGAGCCGCTCTACCTCATCCCCGTCGGACGCCCGCTGCGCTAGCGGTCATGACCGTGCTCCCCCTTCCGGCTGCAAACGCTTGCCGATAGGGTGAGGACTCCACCTCGGCACGGGAGACCCCATGAACGACGACATGCGCACCCAGATGGGCTCGGGCAAGGGCTTCATCGCCGCCCTCGACCAGAGCGGGGGCAGCACCCCCAAGGCGCTCAAGCTCTACGGCATCGACGAGAGCGAGTACTCCGGCGACGCCGAGATGTTCGATCTGGTCCATGCCATGCGCAGTCGCATCATCACCGATCCTGCGTTCAACGGCGACAAGGTCATTGCCGCGATCCTGTTCGAGATGACCATGGATCGCGATGTCGAGGGCAAGCCGACGCCGACGTACCTGTGGGAGGTCAAGCACGTCGTGCCGCTGGTCAAGGTCGATCTCGGCCTCGCCGATGAGGTCGATGGCGTGCAGGTGATGAAGCCGATGCCGCACCTCGACGACCTGTGCAAGCGCGCGGCCAGCAAGGGTGTCTTCGGCACCAAGATGCGCTCGGTGATCAACTCCGCCAACCCCGCCGGCATCAAGGCCGTGGTCGACCAGCAGTTCGATGTCGCGCTGCAGATCCTCGGCCACGGGCTGGTGCCGATCATCGAGCCCGAGGTGGACATCCACAGCGCCACCAAGGCAGCGATCGAAGAGTCCTTGCGCGACAAGCTCGCTGCATGGCTTGACCGGGTGCCGGAGGGACAGCAGGTCGTATTCAAGTTGTCGCTGCCGAGCCACAACGACTTCTACACACCGCTCATCGAGCACCCGAAGGTGATGCGTGTGGTGGCATTGTCCGGCGGCTACTCACGCGATGAGGCCTGCGACATCCTCACCGCCAACCACGGCATGATCGCGAGCTTCTCGCGTGCACTGAGCGAGGGCCTGACGGCGCAGATGAGTGATCAGGAGTTCACCGCCACCCTGGACGCCGCCATCGCCGAGATCTACGCGGCATCGATCACCTGATCGCGGCGAACCGATCCGGGTAGGGCAGGATGCAGGCGTGAGCCTGCACGAGAACCTCCTCGGCGGTCCGCCGCCGACCTACCTGCCCGATGACGTCGAGGCGCGCACCGAGCTCGAGGGTGGTGCCGACGCCTACGACGTCGCTCGCCGTCATCCCCAGTCGAGCCTGGCGTGGGCGGTCCTGTCCGATGCCGCGTGGAATGACGGACGCGTCGTCGAGTCGTACGCGTTCGCTCGCGTGGGCTACCACCGCGGTCTGGATGCACTGCGACGCAATGGCTGGAAGGGACATGGGCCGGTGCCGTGGTCGCACGAGCCCAACCGCGGCTTCCTGCGCTGCCTGATCGCGCTCCAGCGCGCTGCCGCGGCGATCGGAGAGGACGACGAGGCCGAGCGCTGCGCGACGTTCATCGTCGACTGCGACCCGAGCCTTCGGGACTGAGCCATGACTGATGTCGCGGTGATCGGCGGCGGCATCAGCGGCATCGCGTGCGCGACGGCGCTCGCGGACGCCGGACTCACGGTCGACGTCTACGACCGCGGGCATCGTCTCGGCGGGAGGCTGGCCACCTCCACCCTGCGCGACACCGGCACGGCGTACGACGGGCGCGTCGTGGACGTCGGAGCGGCGTACTTCACAGTCGATGACCCCGGCTTCGGTCGCATGGTCGGCGACTGGATCGACCGCGGGCTGGTCCGGCCGTGGACCGACACCTTCCATCTCGCCGATGGCACCGGGGTGCTCGGCACCAAGACCGGTCCCATGCGCTACGCCGCCGCGCGCGGTTTGCGAAGCCTGGTCGAGGACATCGCCACCGAGCTGCCGTCTGACCTGGTCGAGATCCGCCACCCCATCGACGTGACGCGGGTCGACATCGTCGACGGCGGCGTGCGGCTGGGCGGCCGCGACTACCGGGCCGTGGCGCTGTGCGGCCCCGATCCGCAGATGGACGCGCTCGTCCCCGCGACGGACCCGCCGCTGTGGGAGCCGGTGATCGCGCTCACCACGATCCATCCGGAGCGCACCTGGGACTTCGATGGCGCCTTCGTCAACGACGATCCCGTCCTTTCCTTCATCGCCGACGATGGATCGCGGCGCGGTGACGGTGCCCCCGTCCTGGTGGCGCACTCGACCCCGGTGCTCGCTGCCGGGCATCTGGCCGATCCCGTCACGGCCGCCCCGGCGATGCTCGCGGTCCTGCGCAACCTCAGCGGCAGCAGCCCGGAGTGGTTCACGGCCAAGCGCTGGACCTACGCCCGTCCCGCACACGCCCGGCCCGAGGCGTACGCGTTCGATGGCGTCGTCGGGCGAGCCGGGGACGCCTGGGCCGGCCAGCCCCGCACCCAGTCGGCCTGGGTGTCGGGGGACTGCCTCGGTCGCGCCATGGGGGAGCGGCTTCGCTGAGGCATCGTTATCCGGTTTGCCTTGCCTCACCCGCCCTCGAGCCTCACACTCTCCCCAACGCCGCCACTGGCTGATCCGAGGGGGGTCCGATGCGCAGGTGGACCTGGCTGCCCGTCGCGGCAGCGTCGATGGGCCTCGTCCTGGGCACTCTGCCGGCTGCCAGTGCGCAGACGATCCCGTCGGACCTGGAGTTCGACTACACCATGAGTGCGCCCCTCATCGGCAACATCCGAGAGTCCGGCCAGACGAAGTGCCACCAGAGCCTGGGACCGGACTTCGAACTCTCCATGACCGCTGGCTTCGACCCGGCCCTCACGGCTGCGGTCAACCGGAACGGCAACGAGATCCTGTGCTCGATCGTCATCGAGCGGACCCTGTCCAACGTCGCGATCAATGGCACTGCGTCTGCCGCCGCGGAGGGGCAATCGGGCAGTGGAGCGTTCACGCTGACATGCGAGGTGGGGCAACGGCGCGCGAGCTTCTTCAGCCTCGTGGTTGCTCCCAGCGGTCTTCCAGGCCCTGGCCCCAATCCCTACGGCGTATCCGGAAGCGCCCACGTCTCGTGCACATGGACCATCAGCGTCGACGATGCCGCGAACTCCCAGCTTGCCGGCAGCCTCGAGACCTTCGGCGAGTTCACCCAGGACTCGGAGCGCGTTACCTGCGAGGAGGCGGGCATCACCATCCAGGGAGCGGGAGAGGTCTACTGCGTGGCCTTCGATCTCACGGTGCGCGCCTATCTGACCGGAGCGACCGGGGCATACGCGGGCCGCACGGGCGAGGGCGAGCTGACCCAGCGCGGCTATGCCGCAGTCGTGGTGCCCCTCAAGCTCGAGGTGGATGTGTCGTGCCCGCCCGAGGTGCCCAACTGCGATGAGCTCATGGGAGGGGGCCCCACGCAGACCCTCGAGGGGTGCCAGTACTCGCCGACCCGGCCAGCTAATCCGCAGGGCTGGATGGAGTTGCCGCCCCTTCCGCCCGGACTGCCGCCGCAGCCGGGCTGGCAGGGACCAGGCTGGTATTACTGCGAGGACGTCGCAGCCGGCCTGCCCCCGAGCGATTTCGATCCCAACATCCCCCCGTGCGTGCCGGGCGAGGAGGGCAATGTCCCTCCCGAGGGATTCAGCACCTGCGTGAATCCGGACTCGGCGTCGGCCGTGGTGCGAGCGCTCGAAGGTGCGGTCCGCGCGGTGACGGACAACGCCCTGTCCCTGTCGACGACGCGCAAGGCGGG
>JALQSY010000151.1 GCA_023264215.1 Candidatus Nanopelagicales bacterium | reverse complement strand
AAAGCCGACGATGATGTCGGTGGTGATGGCAGCCTCCGGCATCGCTGAGCGCACACGCTCGATGATCCCGAGATAGCGGTCGGCACGGTAGGACCGCCGCATGGATTGCAGGATGCGGTCGGAACCGGACTGCAAGGGCATGTGCAGCTGAGGCATGACGTTGGGCGTCTCGGCCATCGCCGCGATGACGTCGTCGGTGAAATCACGCGGGTGCGGACTGGTGAAGCGCACTCGCTCGAGACCCTCGATGCGTCCGCACGCGCGCAGCAGGTCGGCGAAGGCTCCCCTGTCGCCGAACTCGACGCCGTAGGCGTTGACGTTCTGGCCGAGCAGGGTGATCTCGATAACGCCCTCGGCGACGAGGGCCTCGATCTCGGCGAGGATGTCGCCCGGACGACGATCCTTCTCCTTGCCGCGCAGCGCCGGCACGATGCAGAAGGTGCACGTGTTGTTGCAGCCCACGCTGATGGACACCCAGGCGGCGTACGCCGACTCGCGACGCGTCGGCAGGGTGGACGGGAAGACCTCGAGACTCTCGAGGATCTCCACCTGCGCCTCCTGCTGCACCCGCGCGCGCTCGAGCAGGACGGGAAGCGCGGCGAGATTGTGCGTGCCGAAGACGGCATCGACCCACGGCGCTCTGCGAACAACCTCACCGCGGTCCTTCTGTGCGAGGCACCCGCCGACAGCAATCTGCATCCCTGGCGTACTGGCCTTGATCGGGGCAAGGTGCCCGAGGTTGCCATAGAGCCGGTTGTCGGCGTTCTCCCGCACCGCGCAGGTGTTGAACACGACCAGGTCCGGCTCGCGACCCTCGGCCACGGGTAGATAGCCCGAGGCCTCGAGCACGCCGGCGATGCGCTCGGAGTCGTGAGCGTTCATCTGGCACCCGTAGGTGCGCACCTGGTACGTGCGAGCCACGAGGGAAAGCCTACGGCGCTAGACCCCCACGGGCTGGCGCTCCCCAATGGCATCGGGGTCTGCCTCGTCGAGCGGCTCGTCCTCGACGATCTCGTCCGAGCCTTCCTCGACCGAGATCTTCGGCAGGGCGTTGGCCAGCCACGACGGCAGCCACCAGTTGGCCTTGCCGAACATCGTCATGAGCGAGGGCACCAGCACCAGACGCACGACGAAGGCATCGATGATCACGGCTGAGGCGAGCGCGATACCGAAGAGCTTGATCGTGGCGTTCGTCGACGGCACGAAGGCCAGGAACACACTCGACATGATGGCCGCCGCGATGACCACGACGCGCCCGGAGCCAGCCAGGCCACGGCGGACAGCGGCGCCATTGTCCTTCGTCCGCTCCCACTCCTCCTGCATGCGCGAGACCAGGAATACCTGGTAGTCCATCGACAGCCCGAAGAGGATGGCGAAGACCATGACCGGCAGGAACGGGAAGATCGGCCCGGTCGCGGTGACGCCGAGAGGTCCAGCCAGCCAACCCCACTGGAAGACCGCGACCGTGATGCCCAGCGCGGCGCCGAAGCTGAGCAGGCTGGTGACCGCCGCGGTGAGCGGCACGAGGAAGGATCGGAAGAGCACCATGAGTGCGAGGAAGCCCAGGAGCACGACGATGCCCAGGAAGAGCGGCAGGACGTTGATGAGCACCTGGGTGAAGTCCTGGGTGATCGCCTGGGCTCCGCCGACGTACATCGTGGAGCCTGTCTGGGCCTCGACGATCGGCGCGGTTTCGGTGCGCAGGCGGTCCAGGAGGTCGCTTGTGGCGACATCCTGGGGCGCCGTCTCCGGCGTGATGAGGACGGACGTGACGATGCCGTTGTCGCTGAACGCCGTGGGGCTGATCGCGTAGATCGGCAGCATCTCCTCGCTGGGCAGGGTGGAGGCGACGCCCGGTGTCTCGTTGATGATCCGCACCGTCTCGGCGAGCGCATCGAGGTCACGCGGGGCCGGGAGATTCACCGCCGCGAAGAACGGACCATTGACGCCCGGGCCGAAGCCCTGGCTCATCAGGTCGTACGCGGTGCGGGAGATGTTGCCGTCAGGCTTACCGCTGTCGTCGGCGAAGCCCAGTCGCAGGCCCAGCGTGGGCAGCGCGAGGACGACGACGACGCCGAGGGCGAGGATCGCGGGGATGATCGGCCGGCGCTGCAGGAACCGCGCGTAGGCGAGGAAGCGCTTGCCCTCCGGGTGCTTGGTCCCGTCGATCTTGTTCTTGCGCGCCCACGGCATGCGGATTGCCAGTGCCTTGGTGCCCAGTAGCGACAGGAGGGCGGGCAGGAGCCACAGGGCGGCCAGCATGACCGAGAAGACCGTCACCGCCGCAGCGACGGCGAGGCCATTGAAGAAGTTGATGCGCAGCACGAAGAGCCCGAGAAGGGCGATGATGACGGTCAGGCCCGCGAACTGCACGGCACGGCCGGCGGTGCCAACGGCCTCGTAGGCCGCCTCGGTCTTGTCGTGACCGGCGAGGAGAGCCTGGCGGTAGCGATTGAGCACGAAGAGGGCGTAGTCGATGCCGACGCCGAGGCCGATCATGGCCGCCAGGGTGGGTGCGAACGTCGCGACGTCGAGGAACCTCGCGACGACGAGGACGAACATCTGTCCCACCGCGAGGCCGAGGAGTGCCACGAGAATCGGCATGCCTGCGGCGACGACGGAGCCGAAGGCGATGAGCAGGATGATGATGGCGACGAGGATGCCAATGGCCTCGCTCGACGGAGGCGCCGTCTGCGCGAATTCCAGCACCTGGCCGCTGGCGCCGACCTGGAGTTCGGGGGTGTTCGCCGCGGACACGGCAGCGACGATGGCGCTGGCATCCGCTGCGGAGATCTCCGCGCCGTTGCCAGCAAGGCTCACGCGGGCGAAGGCGACGCTTCCGTCCGCGCTGATGGGCGACGTGGCGCGCGCCGTCGCCTCGAAGGCAGGCGCGAGCTGCTCGGCAAGGAAGTCCGGCAGTTCGTCGTTGCCGCCGCCGGTGGCGGGGCAGTCACGCCCGATGGGCTCGCCGTAAGGATTGCTCACGCACGTGACGGAGTTCCAGCGCGGCGATCTCGTCGAGAACCGGCGTGATCTCTGCGGCCACCGCGGGGTCCGTGACGCTGCCGGAGGTCGGGGACCACACGATGCGCACAGCTGCTTCGCCGGAGCCGCTCGGCGGCAGCGTCGAGAGCATCTCGGTCGCCGTGGTGGACTCGGTGTCCGGGAGCGAGAAGGAGTCGTTGAACTCCCCGCCCAACTGGGTGCCGACGCCGATGACCCCGGCCATCGCGACGAACCAGGCGATGAGGGCCAGGACGGGCTTGCGTACGGCCCACCGAGAAAGGGCACCCATGAGCAAACTCCTTCGTAGGTTGTGCAACTCGACGAGGCCACGCTACGGTATGTGTGTGGCACACGCAAATGAGGCGTCCAGGGCGCTCGCTGTCGCCCAAGTGGACCACGCCATGCAGGGCATGCGCCGCCTGGTGACGCGGCCCCCCAGTGCCTCGGTCCCCATGCCGGGCCTCGGCCGGCCGGTGGACCTGTCCAAAGTATTGGCATGCGAGGCCCTCGCCGAGCTCTCCCGCGGCGGTCCGGTCTCGATCAGTGACCTGTCATCGGCCATGCACCTGGAACGCTCGACGGTCAGCCGACTGGTGAGCGAAGCCGAAGCGGAGGGGCTCGTCGCCCGAAGCACGCACCCGGACGACGGCCGGATGGTGACGGTGACCGTCACTCCCCTCGGCCAGGAAGTCGTCGACTTCGTCCAGGGGCTGCGCGTGGGGTATCTGCGGCACGCCACCGAGGTCTTCGATGACGCGGAGATCGCCACGCTCGCCGAGCTGCTCGGGCGGCTCGCGGAGTCGATGCTGGTGTCCTTCGAGCCCTGGCTGCAGGGCGTGACGCGAAGCGGTCAGCCGTCCGAGTCGCCCTCGGACTCCGCGATGACCTCGCGCACCACCGCACCGGCCATCCCCACGTCGTAGCCGCGACGGGTCAGCGCCCCCATGAGCCTGCGCACCTGCGTGGCGTAGGGCAGACCCATCACCTGCGGGTAGCGCGAACGCGCGAGATCCAGGGCCCGGGCACGCTCCTGCTCGGCATCGATGGGATCGAGCGCCTCCGCGATCACGTCGTCGGAAACGCCCTTGCGACGCAGTTCCTGAGCCACCGCCCTCTTGCCGAGGCCGCGCGTGCCATGCCGGGAACTCACCCACCCTCGGGCGTAGGCCATGTCGTCGATCAGGCCGACCTCGGTGAAGCGATCGAGTACCGCGGTGGCGACGTCCTCGGGGATCCCCCGCTGGGCGAGGAAGCGCTCGAGTTCCACGCGCGTGCGTGGCGCGGTGTCGAGCCGGCGAAGCACCAGGATCCGCGCGACGTTCTGCGGATCCGATGGCGCCTCGCCGGGCTCGCACTCATCCGGCCGTGGCTGGCGGAAGGCTGTGCTCACGAGTCGATCGGCACCACGTCGATGGGCGCATCGACGTCGATCGGGGCCGCGCTGT
>JALQSY010000150.1 GCA_023264215.1 Candidatus Nanopelagicales bacterium | reverse complement strand
CTCGGTGATGACCTGGCCGCCGGTGAGAATCGCCATGTCCTGCAGCATCGCCTTGCGGCGCTCACCGAAGCCGGGAGCCTTGACGGCAGCCACATTCAGCACACCACGGAGACGGTTCACCACCAGAGTGGCGAGCGCTTCCTTCTCGATGTCCTCGGTGATGATCAGCAGGGGCTTGCCGGTGCGGGCGATCTGCTCGAGCACGGGCACCAGGTCCTGCACCAGACCGATCTTCTTGTCGGTGAGGAGGATGTAGGGCTCGTCGAGGACGGCCTCCATCCGCTCGGTGTCAGTGACGAAGTAGGGGGAGATGTAGCCCTTGTCGAAACGCATGCCCTCGGTGAGCTCGAGCTCCAGGCCGAAGGTCTGGCTCTCCTCGACGGTGATGACGCCGTCCTTGCCGACCTTGTCGATGGCCTCGGCGATCATCTGGCCGATCTCGGGATCGGCAGACGAGATGCCAGCCACCGATGCGATCTGCGCCTTGTCGTCCACCTCGACGGCCACCTCACGGATGGCCTCCACCGCAGCAGCCACCGCCTTCTCGATGCCGACCTTCACCGACATCGGGTTGGCGCCGGCGGCCACGTTGCGCAGGCCCTCGCGCACCATCGTCCACGCCAGCACGGTGGCGGTGGTCGTGCCGTCACCGGCGATGTCATTGGTCTTGGTGGCGACCTCCTTGACGAGCTGGGCCCCGAGATTCTCGTAGGGGTCTTCCAACTCGATCTCGCGGGCGATCGTCACACCGTCATTGGTGATCGTGGGGGATCCCCACTTCTTGTCGATGACGACATTGCGTCCGCGCGGGCCGAGCGTCACCTTGACGGTGTCCGCCAGTTGATTGACACCGCGCTCGAGGCTGCGGCGGGCTGACTCGTCGAATTCCAGGATCTTGGCCATGAATGGTCCTTCTGCTTCGTTGCTCGTGGGAAGTGTTGCGGGGCCAGGTAAAGAGTGTGGGGCGGAGAAGATCAACCTCCGCGTGCGCCGGGCCCGCGGGCGACATCAGTCGCCCGACTGGCCCGGCGTCGCGGGCGGGAGACCTACTTCTCTACGACCGCGAGCACGTCGCGGGCCGAGAGGATGAGGTACTCCTCGTTGTTGTACTTGACCTCGGTGCCGCCGTACTTCGAGTAGATCACGACGTCGCCGACCTTGATGTCGAGCGGACGCACGGTGCCGTTCTCGAGGATCTTGCCCTTGCCCACGGCCATGACCTTGCCCTCCTGGGGCTTCTCCTTCGCGGTGTCGGGGATGACGAGGCCGGAAGCGGTGGTCTGCTCGGCGTCGAGGGTCTGGACGAGGATGCGATCCTCGAGCGGCTTGATGGAGACCGACACGGTGATGTCCTCCGGGTTGTGGTGGATATTCGTTTGGTCGCCCCGTCGTCGCGGTGCCGGTTCGACCCGGTGGCACCGGCCGGTCTAGCAGTCTCCGGCGGTGAGTGCCAGACCCTACTGTAGGGGGCCGTTAGCACTCCGTCAAACCGAGTGCCAGACCACCGCCATCTGCCCCCGACCCCGGTACGGTCCGGTCATGGCCCCCGCAGCCCGCTCGTGCGCCCCATGAGCGAGGCTGCGCACCCCGGACCCCCAGAGGCGGCCCGGGGGCCCCGCCCGGCGCAGCTGTCGGACCCCGCGACCGCACCGCTGTGGCAGGCCATCGGCGCGCTGGAGGACCTCGCGGATCCGGCCGCGCTGACACGCGTCCGCCGAGAGCACCCCGGCGCCGACCCGGACCTGGTCGCGGCAATCGCGACCCAGGTCGACCTGCGTCGGCGCGCCGCGCCGCGCCTGGGTCCGTGGGCGAGCACCGCCCTGTGGGACCCCGAGGCCGTGCAGCAGGCCACGCGAGCCGACGTCGCGCGCTATCGCGCCCGCGCGCTGGCCGAGCGATGGGGTGGTGGCACCGTGGCGGACATCGGCTCGAGCGTCGGCGCAGACGCCCACGCGCTCGCTCAGGCCGGCTTCACCGTCGTCGCCATCGAGCGAGATCCCTGGCGGGCAGAGGCAGCGCGGATCAATCTCGCGAGCGATGACGTGACGGTCGTCTGCGGCGACGTGCTGACGCTGGGCACCGACATCCTCGCGGCATGCGACGCGGTGTACGTCGATCCGGCTCGGCGACCGCACGCCGGGCCGCTGCGCGCTGATGGACGGCGCAGTCGCCCCGTGAGCGACCCGCAGCAGTGGTCCCCGCCGTGGTCCTGGGTGGTCGAGCTGAGCCAGACCACGCCGGTGGTCGCCAAGGTCGCGCCCGGCATGGACTCCCGGCTCATCCCGCCCGGAGCGGATGTGGAGTGGGTCGATCACCATGGCGAGACGGTCGAGGCGACCGTGTGGATGGGACCGGGGACGCGGGGCGAGCGACGAGCCACGTCCATCGCGGCCGACGCCGTGGATTCTCTCGCGCGAACCGCGAACTCCCAGGACGGCGGCTGCACGGTCACTGTCGTGCAGCGGCTCCTCATCGAGCCCTCGCCGGGCGTGGTGCGCGCAGGCCTGGTCGGAGCACTCGCCGAGCGCCTCGATGCCGGTCGACTGCAGGACAGCACGTGGCTGACAGCCGAGGGGTTCAGTCCCACTCCCCTGGCTCGCGCCTGGCAGGTGATCGCGGAGGTGCCGCACACGCCGCGCGATCTGCGCGCCTGGCTGCGGGGGCGGGGCAGGGTGACCTGGAAGACCGCTGACACGGCGGCATCCGCCAAGGACTGGGAGCGTCGCGTGGGACATCGCCCGGCCGGCGCCGCCGACGTCACCATCGTCATCACCGGTGCAGGTCGGGCTTTCGCCGTGGCTCGGCCGGACGGCTGAGACACCCCCAGGGGCTCGAGCGCGCTCGCCTAGGACGACAGGGACCGCGAGATCGCGGCGATGGAGTCCGGCCCGACACCGCAGCAGCCACCGATGAGCGCCAGTTCCGGCACCGCGCGCCAGCGGGCGACGAGGTCCTCGCCGACGTCGGTGCCCTCACCGGACCACCCCGCCGTCGGAGACCACGCCCGCCCCGAGTTCGGGTACGCCACCAGCGCCGGCGCGCCAGCGTCGCTGAGCCGGATGAGCAGGGACTCGACGTGCTCCGGCGCCGTGCAGTTCACGCCGACCGCCTGCACCGACGGCACTGCCGCGGTCAGTGCGACCAGGCCCTCGATCGGCTGACCCGCGCAGGAGTGCTGACCGTCAGCGCAGCTCATGGTGAGCCAGGCGGGAAAATCTCCGAAGTCCCGCAGCACCTCGACCAGCGCCTCGACCTCGTCGAGATCGGGAATCGTCTCGATGGCGAGGAGGTCGGGTTGCTCCTGCACGAGCACCGAAAGGCGCTCGGCATGGAAGTCGATGAGCTGATCGCGGCTCACGCCATAGCGTCCGCGATACTCGCTCGCGTCGTGCAGGATCGCTCCGTAGGGGCCGACGCTCGCGGCGACGAGAGCGTCAGTGCCCTGGGCGGCCTCTCGCGCGACGCGCACACTCGCACGCAGTGCGTCGTCGGCGTCGCCCGCGCTGCGACCCGCCGCGATGAACCCGGCCCGGGACACCTGGTAGCTGGCGGTCACGACGACCGTCGCTCCGGCATCGATGTAGGAGCGATGTGCCTGCATCACCTCGTCGGGCTGGTCGATGAGGATCCGGGCTGACCAGAGCGTGTCGTCGAGCACATGCCCTCGGGACTCGAGCTCGGTTGCGAGGCCCCCGTCGATCGCGCGGGGTCCGCTGGCCAGCAGGGTGGGCAGATCCATCCCTAGATGTAGTCCTCGAGCGCCGCGGGGCGAAGACCCTGCTGCCGACCGAGCTCGAGGATCTTCTCCAGCCCGATCTCCAGACCGTCCACCCAGTGGAGCAGGACGATATCGCCGGCCTTGATGGGCGGCGCCCAGTACTCGACCTGGTTGTCATCGGTGACGACGACGTTCCACAGCACGATCCGATTGATGCCGCACTCCTCGGCGTACTTCAACACCTCGGGATCCTTGGGACCGGCGCCGTACGGCGGCCTCAGCATCCAGGGCCGGTAGCCGAACTGACCTTCGAATCGATCCTGCGTCTCGCAGATCTCCCACTCGACGTCGGTCTGCGGATCATCCAGCGCACCGTGGACCATCGTGTGGTTCTGGACCGAGCCGCCGTATGCGGTCACGGCCTCGAAGTAGTCGGTCTTGTCTCGAACGGCGTACTCGGTGAGGAACGCCGTGACGGGGATCTGATTGCGCTCGATGACCTCGCGCACCGCCGGCGAATCCACGATGCCGTCATCGATGGTGATGAAGAAGACGGGGTCGTCGGTCTCGACCCAGTTCAGGACCTGCAGGTCGGAGTCGGCCAGGTTGGTGTCGCTGCGGCCGGACTGGCCCTCGGCCAGCGTCTCGCTACCGAACTGCAGCGAGTCATCGAGTGCCTCGACGTAGGCGTCGTCACCGTGGCTGCGGCGGGCTCGGGAGCAGCCGTCAGGGCACCGACGGCGTAGCCAGCCGCGCCTGCCATGACGAAGGCCGCGGCCACGGC
>JALQSY010000014.1 GCA_023264215.1 Candidatus Nanopelagicales bacterium | reverse complement strand
GGCACGGGCCTCACCCTGTTGCGCGTGGCACTGGCCGCGGCGGCTGCGGGCACGGTGTCCGGCGGCGAGATCGCGCTCATCCTGGCCCAGTCGGTCATCGGCGGCCTCGCGGTCGGCGTGGCCGGGGGACTGGCCCTGGCGTGGCTCGTCCGTCGTGGACCGGACCAGACGGTGGTCAATGCCTTCGTCCTCATCGCACCGTTCCCCGTCTACTTCCTGGCCGAAGCGGTCGACGGGTCGGGGATCCTCGCGGTGGTGGCCACCGCGCTCATCACGGCCAACACGATGCTGACGCATCGGCGCTTCGAGGGGCGGCGCAGTTCCGTCGCGGCCTGGCGGCAGATCACCTTCATCCTCACCGCCTCCGCCTTCTTCCTCGTGGGCCTGGAGCTGCCGGAGACCGTGCGGGCCCTGCCGCAGGAGGAGCTCAGGCTGCTGCCCCTGCTCGTCCTGGCCGTGGTGGGCGCCCTGCTGGCCTCGCGCATCGTCTTCGTGCTCGGCTACGCCGCCATCTCGCGACGCGGCGATGCCCGCATCGGGTGGCGCGAGGCGGTCGTCCTGGCGTGGGCGGGCACCCGCGGACCCGTCTCCGGCCTGGCGGCGTTCTCCCTGCCCCTGGGCGTGGGAGTCGAGGCGGCGGTGGATCAGAGCAGGCTGCTCCAGGCGACGACCTTCATGGTGATCGCGGTGACCCTGGCCCTGTCGCCCACCCTGGGCTGGGTCGCCCGGTGGGTGGGACTGAAGTCCGACGACCTCACCGATGACCAGCGCGCGGTCGCCGTCGCGCTGGCGACGCGTGGCCTGGATGCCCTCGATGAGGCGGTGCGCCAGGCAGCCGAGCAGCGCCGCCCCGTCCCGCATGAGGCCGAGTCCGCCCTGCGGGCCCGGCTGGCGGGGGAGTTGGACCGGATCGAGGACCGGCGAGCAGCGCCCTCGACCGAGCGCGATGCGATCGGGCTGGAGATCGCGGTGGTCAAGGCCCAGCAGGACGAGTTGCTCCGCCTGCGGGAGTCCGGCACGCCCGACGCCGTCATCCGACCGGCCATGCACGACCTGGACCTCATGCTCAGCGCGCTGCGCGCGCGCCTCAGCGACTAGCGCTTGAACACCGCGCTAGGTGCGGCCCGTGACGTCCTGGGCGGTGCGCAGATCCTCGCCGCGATCGACCCAGTCGGCGCGACGCACGGTGAATCCCGCACGCTCGGCCGCATCGCACACCGCATCGTCGTCGTCGAGCAGGAACGCCACGTCGGACACGGCGCTCAACCGCTCCAGCTGCTCCACCTTGAACATCCGGGCCGG
Source organism: Candidatus Nanopelagicales bacterium (assembly GCA_023264215.1). Next base: position 19,336 of record JALQSY010000014.1, on the reverse strand, counting down.
TCGGCGGTCGCGGTCCGATCGCATGACGAGCCGTCCTGCGGGCAGATGCCAGCGCTCCAGCCAAGCCTGAGTCGCGCTCCGAGACCGCTCGGGCCGACCGGTGAGGTAGACGATCCGCAGTCCGTCGGCGCTGGCCTGAGCGACCGCCCGCGCGCCGGCCGCGAGCAACGGATCGCGGTCCACCTCGGCGAAGAACGAGTCCCAGTCCTTCGGCCGGCCGGCGATGTGGTGCAGGCGGTGGCGCACATCGGCCAGGACACCGTCGATGTCGATCACGGCGATGGGGCTGCCCTCGGACGGGGAGGGTCCCGCTCCGTGATGCGACATAATGTACGTTATCGGCGATACCCCATGAGGGGCGTCAGGACCGCAGCGCCTCGGCCAGGTCCCGGAACTCGTCCGTGAGCACGGCCATATCCGCGTGGGTGTGGGCCAGGGAGACCAGCCACTGCTCGTCCAGGCCGGGCGGGGTGAGCACGCCGCGGTTGACACCCCAGAGCCAACTGAGCTCGGCAGCGCCGAAATCAGTGCGCTTGTAGTCGCGGTAGGTCCGCACGGGGGTCGGCGACCAGGTGATCGCGCCCTTGACCCCGAAGCCGACGGTGTGGGCCGGCAGGGAGTACTCGCGGATGATCGCGTCGGCGTCCTCGAGGGCCTTGTCGTTGACCTCCTCGGCGGCCGCGAGGGCCTGGCGGGTGCAGACCTCGTCGACGGCTGCGGCCGCGGCCATCACCAGCGGGTTGCCGTTGTAGGTGCCGAAGTGGGGCATGCGGCCGTCGGTCACGGTCGCCATGACCTCCGCCGTGCCGCCGAAGGCGGCCAGCGGCAGTCCCCCGCCGATGCTCTTGGCGAGGGTGACCAGGTCGGGCTTGACCCCCAGACGCTGCGCGGCGCCGCCGTAGCCGGCGGTGAGCCCGGTCTTGACCTCATCGAAGACCAGCAGCACGCCGTGCTCGTCGCACAGTTGGCGGACGCCGGCGAGGTAGCCGGCATCGGGCAGGACGATGCCCATGTTCTCGGGCACCGGCTCCATGACCACGGCGGCGATCTCGGTGCCGTGCTCGTCGAGGATCTCGGCGAGCCGCTCGAGGCTGTTGTACGGGACGGGGTAGACGGTGCCGGCCTCGACTTCGAACGGAACGACCGCCACGGGCGCATCCTCGGGGCCCGCCTCGGCGAGCTCGGGCTTGACCGACACGCTCAGCGCGTCGTAGCCGCCGTGGTACCCGCCCTCGATCTTGATGATCGCCTTGCGGCCGGTGTAGGCGCGCGCGGCGCGCACGGCGTACATGTCCGCCTCGGTGCCGGAGTTGGCGAAGCGCACCTGGTCGAGGTCGAAGCGCTCGCAGAAGCGATCGGCCATGTCCGATGCGGACGGCGCGGGCGTCACGAAGAGGGTGCCGGTCTGCAGCGCCTGCGTGACGGCGGCCACGACGGCGGGGTTGAGGTGACCGACGAGCATGGCCCCGAAGCCCATCGACAGGTCCAGCAGTCGACGGCCGTCCACGTCGGTCAGCCACGCCCCCTGGGCGCTCACGACGGACACCGGATGCGGGTCCCAGTACTGGAACGAGGAGGGAACGCCGAGCGGCAGGGTGCGCCGCGATCGCGCGCTCAGGGCCCCCGACTCGGGCGTCGTCCTGGCGAACCTCTCCCACTCCGCCGCGAGCAGCGTGGCCACGCGCTCGGGGTCGAGCGGGGTGTAGGAGTCCGGCATCGTCCGCCAGGTGCTGGGGTCGTGCGCGGGCCACGTCACGTCATTGCGGATGCTCGTGTCGGCGGTCATCGCGTCTCCTCGGCTCACGTGCGGTTGCGGGTTCACGCGGTTCCGAACCCTGCGCCGATCGTAGTCCTTGACCCTGCGCCGTGCGTGCACGCCCGGTCGCGGGCCACAATGCCCGGGTGAGGACTTCCCCGGTCGGCTTTCGTGCGTACGCGCACCGTGGGGGCGCGCGCGAGGCCCCGGAGAACTCCCTCGCCGCCTTCCGCAACGCTTCGTCGGTCGGCATCTGCTTCCTGGAGACCGACGTCCGGCCGACGCGCGACGGTGTCGCCGTCCTCATGCACGACGCCCGCCTGGACCGCACCACCGACAGCCGGGGCCCGGTGCACGACCTCACGTGGGATCGCGTGCGCCGGACACGGCTCGTCGACGGCAGCGCTCCCCTGCGCCTGGAGGAACTCCTCGAGGAGTTCCCGGACGCGCACGTGACCGTGGACGCCAAGGAGGACGGCTCGGTGACCGCCATCGCCGACGCCGTGCGTCGCGCCCAGGCCGTCTCGCGGGTGTGCATCGCGTCCTTCTCGCGTCAGCGCCTCGGGCGGCTGCGGACCCTGCTGCCCGACGCTGAGTCCGGCGCCCATCCCTGGGAGGTCGCCCGCCTGCGCTTCTGGCCGCCCCGGTCACTCCCCCGCGTCACCCGCGTCCAGGTTCCCCCGACGGCCCTGGGGATGCCCGTCGCCGGGGACGGCCTGCTGTCGCGTGCCCGGGCTCGCGGGCTCGCGGTCGACGTGTGGACGATCGACGCCCCGCACGAGATGGCGGCGCTGCTCGACCTCGGGGTCGACGGCATCATGACCGACTCCCCCAGCGTGCTCATGGATGTGCTCGCCCACCGATAATCGGACAGATCGGGCATTCGGCCCGACGGACCCTGCGTGATGGTCATTCCTGCGCCAGTTCCCAGGAACCACGGGAACGCCCCGGGCGTCCGAGGCGTTGATCGCTGATGAGGCGAAGGTCCCCGAGGATGGGAGTGGTCATGGCCGAGAGCAGCCTGCGCGGTACCCGGCTGGGTGCGACGAGCTACGAGAACGACGATCACGTGACGCTCGCTGAGCGCATCCTGGTGACCTTCGACTGCCCTCGCGGGCACTCGACCACCGTGCCCTTCTCCACCGAAGCCGAGGACATCCCCGTGCTGTGGCAGTGCCGATGCGGCGCTGAGGCACTTCAGCGTGCCGCAACGCGTCCGGAGGAGGCGCCCTCGCGACCCGTCCGCACGCATTGGGACATGCTCATGGAGCGTCGGACCATCAAGGACCTCGAGGTGCTTCTCGAGGAGCGCATCGCCCTCCTGCGCGAGAGCCAGCGGCGCAAGACCGCCTAGAGCCCCGGCGGGGGTTCGAGGCGACGTGCGGCCCGCTCGATCCGCCGGGCGATGCGTGCGCGGACCGGCGGAGCCCACAGCACCAGGCCGCCCACCGTGGTGATCACCCCGGGAATCGCGATGAGCAGGCCCGCAGGAACGATGAGCAGCGTCTGCGCGGGCGGCGTCAGCGAGGTCCGTTCCACGCCCGTGATCTCCAGCACCTCCCCGTGCCCGGCTGGCGTGCGCAGTGCCGACACGGCAAGGCCGAAGGATCGCCCGGTCGCTCCGAGCGCGTACCGCACCAGGCCGAGGCCCAGGACAACGCACACGACGAGGTACACCAGCACCCACCACCAGCCGACCCACGATGCGAACGCGACAGCCAGTGCGATCTCGACTATGGGATAGGCGATCGCGACCGCGCAGCCCAGGCGCCTCATCATCGGCGCCCGCTCACCTGTCGCCAGCGATAGGCCGTGCCCCAGCGCGCCACGTTGACCAGGGCCTCCCTCACGATGCGCCCGCTCATCTTCGACGTACCCGCCTCCCGCTCGACGAAGGTGATGGGCACTTCCCGCACCACCAGTCCTCGCTGCAGGGCGCGCCACAGCAGGTCGATCTGGAAGCAGTAGCCGTTGGAGTCGACGGTCCCCAGGTCCAGGGCCCGCAGGGCGCTCGCGCGATAGGCGCGGAAGCCACCCGTCGCGTCCCGCGTGGGGATCCCCAGCGCGAGGCGGGTGTAGAGGCTGCCCCCCTGGGACAGGATGCGCCGTGACATCGGCCAGTTGACGACCGAGCCGCCCGGGACCCAGCGCGAGCCGAGGACCACATCGGAGTGCTCGATCTGGGCGAGCAGGCGGGGCAGCTCCTCCGGTCGATGCGAACCGTCGGCGTCCATCTCCACCAGCACGTCGTACCCGCGCTCCAGGCCCCAGGCGAAGCCGGCCAGATAGGCCTTGCCCAGGCCCTGCTTGCCGGGGCGGTGCAGCACATGGATGCGCGAGTCCTCTCGGGCCAGCCGGTCGGCGAGGTCGCCGGTGCCGTCCGGGGAGTTGTCATCGGCGACGAGGATGTCCGCGTCCGGCACGCTGGCGCGCAGGCGCGCGACGACCGCGGGAAGGCTCTCCGACTCGTTGAACGTCGGGATGATGACCAGGACGCGGGCAGGCACAGCCTGAGCCTATGCGGGCAGCGTCCGGCGATCGCGTCGTGGCATCCGGTGCCGCAGCCCGGCCCAGATCATCGCCGCGACCCCGACCGCCGCAAGCAGCCACTCGGGCACGGTGCCGAGTCGGTCAGCAACGGTCAGGGAGTCGCGCAGCGGGACGGTCTGGACCAGGTAGCCGACGTCCTGCTCCCCGATCTCGGTGATCACCGAACCGTCCGGCGCGATGACCGCGCTGATCCCCGTCGTGGCCGCGACGAGGACGGCCCGACCGTGCTCCACCGCGCGCAGTCGCGACATCGCGACCTGCTGCTCGGGCTGCCCCAGTCCCGCGAAAGTCGCGTTGTTGGTCTGGACCACCAGGACGCGGCCTCCTGCGGTGACGGCGTCGCGCACGATGTCGTCGTAGGCGACCTCGAAGCAGATGACGTCACCGAGGACGACGTCGCCGGCCACGAGGACGCCGGGCTCCTCCCCCGGTCGCATGTCGCGCTGAAGCCGGTCGAGGCGACCGACGAGGGGGGCGACCAGGGCCCGGAAGGGGATGTACTCCCCGAACGGCACCGGATGCCGCTTGAGGTAGGCGTCGCCGGGCCCGCTGTCGGGGTCCCACACGATGCCGGCGTTGGCGATCATCGTCGGATCTCCGGGGGCGTCGATGATCGCGCCGATCACGATGGGCGCTCCGACGGCGCGGGCGGCCGCGGAGATGTCCGTGGCCACACTGGCGTCGCGAAAGGGGTCGATGTCGACGGCGTTCTCCGGCCAGATCACGACGTCGGGCTGCTCCACCTCGCCGGCGGCCACCGCCTCGGCCAATCGGACGGTCTGCTCCACGTGGCGACGCAGGACCTCGCGGCGCTCGTCATTGACCGAGATCCCGGTGGATGGCACCCCGCCCTGGACGACGGCGGCCACAGCCTGCGGTGGGCCGACACCCTGCTCACCCGTCACCGGTCGCGGGATCAGCAGCCCCGCGAGAGCGATGATGATCAGACCCCCTGCGGCGGCGGCGGACCACGGCAGCCACCCGGCTCCCCGCCGCCACAGCGCGATGATCCCGAAGGCGAGCACCGCACCGGCCAGCGCTGTCGCGAAGGTGACCGCGGGCGCGCCGCCGACCGCTGCCCAGGGCGTCAACGTGGTGGCGGTCTGCGCGAAGGCGAGCCGTCCCCAGGGGAAGCCGCCGAGTGGGATGCGATCGCGCAGGGCCTCCTGCAGCACCCACACCGACGCCACCCACAGGGGCCACCAGCGCAGACGCGTGACCAACGCCTGCCCGAGCCCCACGAGTGCGATCCAGAACGCGCACAGTGCGGTGAGCAGAAGCCAGGCATCGGCACCGACCAGGCTCAGCCACCGCAGCAGGATCCCGAAGGACAAAGCGCCTTGGATCGCGCCGAGGAGAAGCCCGCGCCACACGGTGGTGCGATAGGTCGCCAGGATGAAGGTCGCGACGGCGACGGGTGCCAGCAGCGACGCCCCGATAGGCGGGAACGCGCAGGCGAGCAGCACGCCCGAGGCGATCACCAGCGCGATCTGCCACGGCAGGGTCAGGCGCCGGCCGGGATTGCCCCTCGCCTCCGTCGTCATCCCCACTCACCCGCGTCGAAGATCACGTGTCCGTCTCGGACGGTCTGCCAGCAGGCAGGTGCCTGCGCGTCCAGGTCGGGCAGGGGCGGCACGCCGGAGCGGGGGTCGGTGCTCCAGGCGGAGACTCGGCCGTCGGGGGCCTGGACTGCCAGGGGGCCGGGGGCCCACACGGCGTACGTCGCGGGCGCGCCGACGGCGAGCACCCCGGGCTGCGTCGCCTCGTCGCGCGCCGCCCGCCGTCCTCCCCGGGTGTGCGCCGCGAACGCTGCCCGCACGCTGATGGCGTGCTCGGTGTTCGTGTGTCGCGCCGCCGCGCGCACCGCACCCCACGGATCGATCGCGGTGACGGGTGCATCGGATCCGAAGGCGAGGACGACCCCATCGCCAAGCATGGCCGAGAAGGGATTCATGCGCCGCGCCCGGTCCAAGCCGAGGCGTCGCGCGTACATGCCCGAGTCCCCTCCCCATGCCGCATCGAACGCCGGCTGCACGCTCGCCACGACGCCGAGATCGGCGAGCGCGCGCCATTGATCGGCGTCCGGCATCTCCAGGTGCTCCAGTCGGTGTCGACCCCGGCGTATCGCATCTCGTCCCAGGACGGATTCGGCCACGCGGAATCCCTCGACCACCGTCCCCGTGGCGCCATCGCCGATGACGTGGAAGCCAGCCTGCGTCCCCGTGCGTGCCGCTCCGATGACATGCTCGGCGATCTGCTCCGCGGTCAGGTATGTCGCGCCTGTCGAAGACGGTTCATCGGCGTAGGGAGCGCATAGGCAGGCGGTGTGGGAGCCCAGCGAACCGTCGGCGAACAGATCGCCGGCAGCGCCGCGCGCTCCCAGGTCAACCGCCTCCTCGTGACCGCCGAGCGCTCCCCAGTAGCCCACCACCTCCGGCATCCGCGGATCACGCCCGAGTGCGAGGACCTCCTCGAGATCCTGGGCGCTGCTGATCGTCGGACCGGCATTCTCGTGCACGCTGACGACGCCGTTCGCTGCCGCGCTGGCCAGCGCGGTGCGTTGCGCCACCTGGCGCTGCTCGCGTGTCACGGATGCGAGCGCCACATCTCGCACGGCGTGGTGGGCGGCCCGCGCGATCGGACCCGTGTGCGACCAGCCGTCCAGCGTGCGCGCCTGCGGCGCCAGCGCCGTGAGCGCCGTCGACGCCAGCGCCGAGTGCACGTCGACCCTGGTCAGGTAGACCGCCCGGTCGCCGACCCTGGAATCGATCTCTTCGCGGGTGGGAGCGCGGCCCTCGGGCCATGTCGTCTCATCCCAGCCGTGCCCCAGCAGCACGCCCGTCGTCGAGGCCGCGGCCTGCTCGATCAAGGCCAGGCAGTGCCCGTGGCTCGTTGCCCGGCTGAGGTCGAGGCCGCCGAGTGTGAGGCCCCACGATGTCAGGTGCACGTGGGCGTCGACGAAACCCGGGCAGACCAGTGCGCCGCGCAGGTCCACGCGGTGATCGGCGTCATCGGCATACGGCAGGGCTCCGCCGTCATCGCCCAGCCATGCGATGGTGCCGTCCACGACGAGCATGGCCGTGGCGAAGGGGTCCTGCGCTGAGTAGACGTGACCGCCGGTCAGCAGGGTCGTGCTCATGTCGACGCGAGCAGCGACCGACCGATGACCATGCGCTGGATCTGGTTGGTCCCCTCCACGATCTGCAGCACCTTGGCCTCGCGGAAGTACCTCTCGACCGGGAAGTCGCGGGTGTATCCGTAGCCGCCGTGCACCTGGATCGCCTGGGTCGCGACCTTCATGGCCGTGTCCGTCGCCACGAGCTTGGCCATGGCAGCGTGCGGACCGAACGCGATACCCGCATCGCGCATGCGTGCGGCCTCGAGGTACAGCGCGCGGGCCGCGGCAACGGCCGAGGCCATGTCCGCGAGGCTGAAGGTCACGCCCTGGAACTCCCCGATAGGCCGGCCGAACTGCTGCCGCTGGCCCGCGTAGGCCACGGCCGCGTCCAGGGCAGCCTGCGCCAGGCCGACGGCACAGGCGGCGATCCCGAGCCTGCCCGCGTCCAGGGCGGACAGGGCGATGGGGAACCCGCCGCCCTCGGCGCCGATGCGCCGCTGGGCCGGCACGCGCACACCGTCGAGATGGATCCCGGCGGTGCGCGAGGAATTGGCGCCCATCTTCCGCTCGGGCTCCGCCGACGACAGTCCGGGGGCGTCCGCGGTGACCAGGAGGCAGCTGATGCCGCGCGCCCCATCGTCGGAGGTCCGCACCATCACGCTGTAGAAGTCCGCGACGCCCCCGTGGGTGATCCAGGCCTTGCTTCCGTCCACGCGGTACCCATCGCCCTCCGGCACGGCGCGAGTGCTCAGTGCCGCCGCGTCGCTTCCCGAGTGGGGCTCGGACAGGCAGTAGGCACCCAGCGATTCACCGGAGAGCATCCACGGAAGCCACTCACCGCGCTGCTCCTCATTGCCCGCGGTCGCCATCGGGAAGCACGCGAGCGCGTGCACGCTGACGCTGATGCCGACGGCCAGCCATGCGCGCGACAGTTCCTCCAGGACCTGCAGATAGACCTCGTAGGGCTGCCCACCCCCGCCCCACTCCTCGTCGAAGGGGAGCGACAGCAGGCCCGCTCGCCCGAGGGTGAGGAGTTCCTCACGGGGGAAGCGCGCTTCCTCCTCGGCCAGTGCGACCCGTGGGGCGAGCTCAGCCGCCGCGATCTCCCGGGTCAGGTCGAGCAGATCGGCGGCCTCCGGGGTGGGGAGCATGCGCGGGATGTCCATCGGCCGCCCTACTCCACGACCGCGAGCTCGTGCGGACGATGGTTGACCGGCATCGGGCCGACGTCGCCGCACACGATGATGTCCTCGATGCGCGCCCCCCACCGCCCATCGACGTAGAACCCCGGCTCGACGCTGAACGCCATGCCGGGCTCGAGCGCGAGGGAGTTGCCGGCGACGATGTAGGGGTCCTCGTGGGTTTCGAGCCCGATGCCGTGACCCGTGCGGTGGATGAAGTACTCCCCCAGCCCCGCCTCGGCGAGCGCATCGCGCGCTACCGCGTCGATCGACTCGCAGGTGGCACCCGGTCGTACCGCGCCGACCGCGGCGCGCTGCGCAGCCTCCAGCGCCGCGTAGGCGCCGCGATACTCCGGCCCCGGGTCGCCCAGCGCATAGGTCCTGGTCTCGTCGCTGCAGTAGCCGTCCGGCATGGTGCCCCCGATATCCACCACGATCGCGTCGCCGCACTCGAGGACACGATCGGAGACCTCGTGGTGCGGGCTGGCCCCGTGCGGTCCGGAGGCGACGATGACGAAGTCGACACGGACATGGCCGGCCTCGAGGATGAGCGCGGAGATGTCGCTCCCGACCTCGCGTTCGGTGCGTCCTGGCCGCAGCAGGCCGGCGACCTGCTCGTGAACCCAGTCGATCGCCGTGCCGGCCCGGGCGAGCGCCGCGACCTCGTCCGCTGACTTGCGCATGCGCATGGTCGCTAGCACCGCCCCAGCGGCGTACTGCTGCGCCTGGGGCATAGCGGCGCGAAGGCTGAGCGCCTTGACGGCCCACATGTGGTCGTCGACGCCCACGCTGCGCACGCCCGGGATCAGACTCGCCACCAGCGCGTACGGATCCTCGTGCTCGTCCCAGGTGACGACGTCGACCCCGGTGGCACCCACGGGAGAGGCCAGGGCGGCCGCACGCTCGAGGTGGGGGGCGACCAGGACAGGATCTCCATGCGAGGGCACCACGAGGCAGGTCAGGCGCTCCAGGGGAACGGCGTCGTAGCCGATGAGGTAGCGCAGGTCCGGCCCGGGCGTGATGAGCAGCGCGTCCCAACCCCGCTCGGCGGCCAGTTCGGCGGACTTCGAGAGTCGGTGTCGCAGGTCGTCGGTCGACAGCGGGCTGCCCATGGCGCCACGCTACCCCGAGGATCCGCGCCATGCCGCTCCCGGCACCATGTGGTCGTGCCCCCGCTGCCCCGCTCCCTGCTGCTGGACTCGGCCTCGCTGTACTACAGGTCGTACTTCGCGCTGCCGGACACACTCGTGTCCCCCGACAACGTCCCTGTCAACGCGGTGCGCGGCTTCCTCGACACCGTGGCCGCCATGGTGGCGGCCCGCCACCCGTCCCAGGTGCTCGCCTGCTGGGACGACGACTGGAGGCCGCAGTGGCGAGTCGATCTCGTCCCCACCTACAAGACCCACCGGGTCGCTGATGAGGAACTCGACGACACGGGCGCGGAGGAGGTGCCGGACACACTGGCCCCTCAGGTCGACATGCTCCGCGAGATCCTGCCGCTGTTCGGGATCCCGGTCGTGGGTGCCGCCGATGCCGAAGCCGACGACGTCATCGCAGACCTCGCCCACGAACTGCCCGGCGACATCGACATCGCGTCCGGCGATCGCGACCTCGTCCAACTCGTCGACAACCGGGTCACCCTGCTCTACACCGGCGGAAGCAGCGCCAGCCGAGGAGGAGAGCCCTGGGTGAGGATCGATCCTGCGGCCGCAGCCGAGCGCTTCGGGGTCCCCCCGCACCTGTACGCCGATCTGGCCATCCTGCGCGGCGATCCCTCGGATGGGCTGCCCGGTGCCCGCGGCATCGGCGAGAAGACGGCCGCGGCCCTCGTGCAGGAGTTCGGCTCGCTCTCCCGCATCCTCGAGGCGGCGCACGATCCGCTGACGACCCGCCCCATGACCCCGTCCGTGCGTCGCAAGCTGCTCGACGCCGAGCCGGGACTCGCCGCGGCCGAGGCGGTCGTGAGGCTCGCCAACGTACCGGGGCGGACATCCGAGCGCGCGCGCACGTCACCGGAGCCCGCGCTGTCCGATGCCCTCTCGCTCGCCGAGTCCTGGGGTGCGCAGGCACCTGCCCGACGCCTTGTCGCCGCCCTTCAGGCCGTGGCTGAGTAGGACACGATGCCGCGATCCACCAGGTCGCGGGCACGGCGCGCGCTACGGCGAAGGGGATGATCCTCGGCCACGGCGTCGCGTATCTGGTCGAGCAGGTCTATCGCCTGCCGGCACCATCGCACGAAATCACCGGCGGCCATCTCGGACTGCTCGAGGATCTGCGCGAGGCGTCCGCCCTGCGCCCACGCGTGCAGGGGCCAGACGAACCCGAGGTCCAACTCGCGCTGGCGTGGCACGTCGAAGCGCTCCTCGACCTCGCCGAGCTCGGTCGACAGATCGACCAGGGCCATGACGGCTGGGCGGACTCGGCCACCGGGCAGCCGCGGACTCTCGTCGCGCTGCCGCCCCTCGTAGACGACGGCACCGACAATGGCCGCGAGCTCCGGCGGCGCGAGGTCGTCCCACATCCCCTCCGTCACGGCTTGCGCCACCAGCAGATCGGTGTCGGAGTAGATCCCCGCGAGAAGTTCGCCGCGGTCCGTGACGCTCGGCGAGTCGGGATCGCCCGCGAGGTAGCCGGTCTCCAGGAGAAGGTCGCAGATGCGGTCGAACTGCCGCGACACGCTCGTCGTACGCGAGTCCACGCGGCGCTGGAGGACGTCCGTCTCACGCTGGAGCCGGTGGTAGCGCTCCGCCCACCGCGCGTGCGCCTCCCGCTCGGCGCAGCCGTGGCACGGGTGCGCGCGCAGGCGCTTGCGCAGTTCCTGGGCCGGATCGCTCGCCTGTGCTCGCGCACGGCGCGCCGGTCGCAGATCGGCGACATCCGGGGCGAATCGCCTCAGGTCCTCGGCCAGCCGCTTGCGATCGCCCGCGGAACGAGCGCCGAAGCCCTTCGGGAGCCTCAGTCGCCCGACGACCTGCACGGGTGCGTGGATCTCCCCCGCGCCCAGTCTGCGCACCTGTCGATCCAGGGTCACGATGACGATCCGAGGCGGTGTCCCCAGACCTGCGTCGTCGACCTCCACGACCGCGGCGGGGAGCATGCGCCGCCCGGACGAGACGGCCACCACATCACCGGGCTTCAGCGAGCGCAGCGAGTCCTCCACGCCGAGCCGGTCGCGCCGGTGCCGCTCCTTGGCCTCGCCGCGCTCCTGATCGCTCAACTGCCTGCGCAGGGCCGCGTACTCCTCGAAATCGCCGAGATGGCACTGCATCGCCTCGCGGTAGCCCTCGAGTGCCTCGTCGTTCCTGCGCACCTGGGCCGCCAGGGCGACGACTCCGCGATCGGCCTGGAACTGCGCGAACGACGTCTCGAGGATGTCGCGCGCCTGCGTGCGCCCCATCCGCCGGATCAGGCTCACGGCCATGTTGTACGACGGCCGGAAGCTCGAGCGCAGCGGATAGGTGCGCGTCGAGGCCAGGCCGGCGAGTGCGTCGGGATCCAGACCGGGGTGCCAGACCACTACGGCGTGGCCTTCGACGTCGATCCCTCGTCGCCCCGCTCGCCCGGTCAACTGGGTGTACTCGCCGGCGGTGATGTCGACGTGGTTCTCGCCGTTCCACTTGACGAGCTTCTCCAGCACGACCGTGCGCGCGGGCATGTTGATGCCAAGGGCCAGCGTCTCGGTGGCGAACACCATCTTGACCAGACCCCGCTGGAACAGGGACTCCACGACCTCCTTGAAGATCGGCAGCAGGCCTGCGTGATGGGCGGCGACCCCTCGGCGCAGTCCCTCGCGCCAGGTGTCGAAGCCCAGGACGCCCAGATCCTCGTGGGGCAACTCGCTGGTGCGCGTCTCGACCACGTCCTCGATCTCCCGCCGCTCCGCCGGCGTGGTGAGCATGAGCCCCGCGGACAGGCACTGCTGCACGGCCGCGTCGCAGCCGGCTCTGCTGAAGATGAAGGTGATCCCCGGCAGCAGGTGATCGTCATGCAGGGTCGTGACGACATCGGTGCGCCACGGAGTCAGCCGGTCCCGGGACTGCCGGCGCCCGCGTCGTCGGTGTTCGGTCCAGCGGGCGGCCTCCCGCGCCACGCGCACGATCTCCGGATTGACGATCTGATGCTTGTCGTCGACGAAGAGGTCGAGGAGCCGCTCGCCGATCATGACCTGCTGCCAGAGCGGGACCGGCCGATGCTCGTCGACGATGACCTCTGTCTCGCCCCTCACCGTGGCGAGCCACTCGCCGAATTCCTCGGCATTGCTGACCGTCGCGGACAGGGCCGCGAGCTGGATCCCGTCCGGGAGATGGATGATCACCTCCTCCCAGACCGGCCCGCGAGCGCGATCGGCAAGGTAGTGGACCTCATCCATCACCACGTAGCCGAGCTGATCGAGCGTGCCGGATCCCGCGTAGATCATGTTGCGCAGTACCTCGGTCGTCATCACCACGACCGGCGCCTCGCCGTTGATCGAGTTGTCCCCGGTGAGCAGGCCGACACGGTCCGCTCCGTAGCGGTCCACGAGGTCGTGGAACTTCTGATTGGACAGCGCCTTGATCGGCGTGGTGTAGAAGCACTTGCGACCCGTGCGCAGTGCCTCATGAACCGCGAACTCGCCGACGACCGTCTTGCCCGCTCCCGTGGGAGCCGCGACGAGCACGCTGCGTCCCCGGGCCAGCGCGAGGCAGCCGTTGCGCTGGAACTCGTCGAGTCCGAAGGGGTAGTGATCGGGGAAGTCCCCGAGCAGCGCCCGGTTGCGGGCTGCTGCGTGGCGCTCGGCCGGCTCGGACATCGCCACCGGCTCAGGCTACGCCGAGGCAGGACCCCGTGCGACGGCAAGTGCCCCCGGAAGCAGGTCGATCACCGCCGGCAGCGGCCCGACGAATTCCCCGTCGGCGTAGACGATCTGGCCCTCCGCTTCGAGGCTGAGCCGTCGCGCCCTGAGCGTGGACACATGGCGCGAGCGGACATGCTTGCCGCTGAACACCTGGGGGAACACGCGCAGGAACGTCGGAGTGCCGACGCCGTGCAGCCAGGTGATCTCCAGGAAGCCGTCCGCAGGGTCCGCGGCGGGGCACACGCGCATGCCGCCGCCGTATGACGCGCCGTTGCCTACGGCGACGAGCATCGCCTCGCCGGACACCTCTCGACCGTCGATGACGGCCGAGTAGGCCACCGGGGAGAAGGTCCTCAGCTCGGCCAGGATCGCCGCGAGGTAGCGCGCGTCCCCGGGTGGCCAGGTCATGCGGTTTGCCCGCTCGTTGACCAGCGAGTCGAAGCCGGAGGACATGACACCGAGGAAGCAGCGGTCGGTGCCGTCCGCCGTGACGACATGCCCGAGATCGACCCGGGACAACTCCCCCGTCGCCGCCAGCACGGCCGCAGCCCCCGCATCGCGCCGGGGCAGGCCGAGCATGCGGGCGTTGTCGTCTCCGGTGCCCGCGGGGACGATCCCCAGGGCTGTAGCCGAGCCGGCGAGCTCTTGGACCGCGAGGTGAATGCTCCCGTCGCCGCCGACGACCACGACGCGCTCATCCCCCGCGTCGCGCCGCTCCCGCACCGCACGGGCGAAGTCGGCGCCGTCGCGCGTGATGACGATGTCAGCCCGGACTCCGGCGCCGGAGAGCGCGTCGCTCACCTGGGGCACGAGCCGTCCCGCTCGACCGCGACCCGACGAGGGATTCGCGATCACTCGGATCGCCATGCGGTCCCTAGTCCTGATCAGCCGTGTCGAGCGGTGACGCGGTGTCGTCATCCCACTCGTCGTAGCGAGCGACGCCCTTGCGGGCGCGCCGCCGGTCATTCGCCAGGCAGATGCTGATGGCGATGGTCATGAGCAGGAGGATCGGCCCGGCCAGCAGCAGCATGTTGATCGGGTCTCCCGTGGGCGTGGCGACAGCCGCGAAGATGAAGGTGACGAAGATGATCCACCTCCACCACGACAGCAGCCGCTTGCCCGTCAGGACGCCGGCGAAGTTGAGCACCACGAGCATGAGCGGGGCCAGGAAGCCCACCCCGAAGACGATCACCATGCGGATGAAGAAAGACAGGTAGCGATCGACGGAGACGATGTTCTCCACGTTCTGCGGGGTGAACCCGAAGAGGATCTCCAGGCCGTAGGGCAGGACCCAGTAGGCGAGCAGGACTCCGGAGGCGAAGAGCGGCACCGCGACGGCGACGAAGCCGATCGCCCACCTGCGCTCGTGGCGTCGCAGGCCGGGCGTGACGAACCGCCAGAGCTGGTACAGCCACACAGGTGACGACAGCAGCAGGCCGGTGACCGCCGAGACCTGCAGCTGCAGCACGAACGGGTCGGCGACGCCCGTGAGGGCGAGAGTGATGTCGCGACCTTCGGCGCGAGCCTGGTTGACGACATCCTCGAACGGCGCCGACAGCCACGCGAAGATGTCGGCGTAGTAGATCCACCCGACCACCATGCCGATGACGATGGCCAGGGAGGCCTTCATGAGCCGGCTGCGGAGCTCGCGCAGGTGCTCCACGAGCGGCATCGCGGCATCGCCGCCGGAGCCCGAGCGGCGCCGCCGCGGACTTGTCTCCGGCGGGGCGGCCATGGCTAGCTCTCGGCGCGCTCAGCCTGTGGCTTGGCCGTGTCCGCCTCCGGGGCAGCATCCGCCGGCGGCAGGCTCGCCTGCGGCGCGGATCCCTCGACGGCGGCGGGGGCGTCCGGGGCATCGCCGTCCTGAGCCTGGAGGTCCTTGGTCTCGGCCTTGAAGATCCGCAGTGAGCGACCGAGGCCGCGAGCCACGTCGGGCAGCCGCTTGGCACCGAAGAGCAGCAGGATGATCAGGACGAGCACGAGGAGTTCGGGTCCCCGGAGGTTGAACGGCATCACGGCACCTTTCGTCGCGTGCCGCCATCGTAACCCCCGGTGCCGGATTTGACCCCGGGATCGCCACGGGGGGCCTGCTCGTGGGGGGCTAGCTCCCCACGAGGCGGGCGTGGGCGGAAGCGGCCGCTTCCTGAATCTGCCGGCGCAGGTCAGCCGGGGACATGACCACGACTCCGCCTGCCTGGCCGAGCACGATCCGGGTGAGCCAGTCCCGATCCGCGACCGTGACCGTAGCCCGCCAGTCGCCGTCGGGGAGCTCCTCGGCATCATCGACCGCCCAGTTCTCCAGGAGCCAGCGGGACGCTGGCGTCACGTGGAGCCTGACGGTCTCTCCCGGCGGTGCCGTCACGGCAGGCCGCGGGGTGGGCGCAGATGCCTGCACATCGAGGATGTCGACCTGCCTGACCCGGTCCACTCGGAAGGTCCGCTCGGCGCCCGCCTCGCGGCACCACCCGATGAGATAGGTCCGCCCCGCATGGTGCACGAGCTCGCCGGGCTCGACCACCCGATCGGTGAGCTCATCCCTCGTCGCGCCGGCGTAGACGATGCGCACCGCACGTCCTGCCTCGATGGCACGCGAGATCGCTGCGACGAGGGTCTCGTCCGCGGGATCGGGTACGACCACCGCTGCACCCTGGGCCACGTCGCATGCCGCCTCGAGCTTGGCGGTCGCGCTCGCCAGCGCGGACCGATCATGCTCACCGGGCACCTGCGCCAGGAGTCGGAGTCCGACGAGCAGCGACATCGCCTCGCTCGCGCTCAGCCGCAGGGGTCGATCGAGGGTCTGCGGGTCCAGGACGTGAACGGCACCGTCGTCGTCCCAGAACTGGATGTCGATGAGCTGGTCGGGGCCATGCCCGGGCAGGCCGCAGCAGATGGTGAGCCACAGGTCGCGCTCGAATTCGGCGGGGGTCACGCCGAAGTGCTCGGCGGCGTCCTGGATAGAGACCCCCGGATGCTGCTCGAGCCAGGGGACCATGGACAGCAGGCGCGACAGCCGGACCGCGGCGGGCTCAGCCATCGTGCGCTGCCATCACGCGCGCCAGTGCAGTCACCTGGGCCTGCGCCAACGATGGTGGTTCGATGATGCGCCCCCCGGCCTCGGTCACCTCGGATACCAGCACGTCCTCGTCCGCGTACGGGACCGTCCAGTGGCCGTCCTCGCGCACCGTCGAGCGATTCTTCAGGTGCGCCCCGCCCGAGTCGGGCAGTTCGACCACGGCATCGGCGCGAGGAGCCGGGCCGCCGATGGTGGCGATCGCCGCGTCGATCTCCTCGCGCGTCGGCGGCACCATGCTGTCCCGCAGCATGGTCACACGCCCTTGGATGCGGGACAGCCGGAAGGCTCGTGCCTCACCTCGTTCGCGGCTCAGGCCCAGCAGGTACCAGGCACCGTGTCGATACACCGTCGCCCACGGCTCCACCGTGCGCGTCTGCACCTCCTGCCGACCCCGCCCGAGATAGTCGAACCGGATCGCGCTGCGCGTGCGGATGGACTCCCACAGGGTCGGCAGCGTCTCCTCACCCGTGCCGGGCCGGATCGAGACCAGGTCGGGCTGCGCCGAACGCTCACCGGTCGTCGCCTCGATCTTGCGCAACGCGGCCGCCGCCTGGGCGGCCAGTGCGGCCTCGTTCCACATCCGCCCCGCGAGCCCGAGGACAGCCCACTCGGCCGGGTCCAGGCTCAGGTCCGGCATCGCGTAGTCGTCCGGATGGATGCGATAGCCCTCCACCTCGCCCGCAGCATTGAGCACGGTCTCGACGGGGATGCCCATCTGCCGCAGCTCATCCTTGTCGCGCTCGAACATCCGCTCGAAGGCCTCGGTGCTCGTCGCCTCGCCGTATCCGGGGATGCCCTCGCGCAGGACGGCGCGGCTCACCGGGCGCCTGGCGCCCAGCAGGCAGATGACGAGGTTGAGCAGTCGCTCGGTGCGATCGGTCGCCATGGACCGGCTCAGCCCACCTCGAGCAGGTCGATCACGAAGACCAGCGTGCGCCCCGCGAGGCGGTGCGCGCCGCTCTCGCCGTACGCCAGCGCCGGGGGGATGACCAGCTGACGTCGGCCGCCGACGCGCATCCCCGGGATGCCCTCCTGCCAGCCGGCGATGAGCCCGCTGAGGGGAAAGCGGATCGGCTCGCCCCGGTCCCACGAGGCGTCGAACTGCTCACCGGATTCGAAGTCGACCCCGACATAGTGCACGAGCACCTGGTCCCCGGGCCGGGCTTCGGCGCCGTCGCCGACGACGATGTCGGTGATGACCAACTCAGCCGGCGCGGGGCCGTCGATGAAGTCGATCTCGGGCTTCTCGGACATCCGGGGCTCCTCGGGACTAGTGGACGCGGGAACAGCGATGCTACGGGCTGGAGATCATGTCGACCACGAAGATCAAGGTCTCCCCGGGCGCGATCCCAGCCCCCGGCGGTGGCGCGTCGCCGTAGGCCATGTCCGCGGGGATGATGAGCAGGCGCCGCCCGCCCGGCTGCATCCCGGGGATGCCCTCCTGCCAGCCGGTGATGACTCCGCCGAGAGGGAAGGTGGCCGGCTCACCGCGCGCCCACGACGAGTCGAAGATCGCTCCGGAGGCCAGCCCCACCCCGCAGTACTCGACGGTCACGGTGGCGCCGGGAGCAACCTCCGCTCCGGAGCCGGTGACGACGTCGGAGATCACCAGGCTGGTGACGGGCACAGCGCCTTCGAGGACCGCGACGGTCGGCGCCGTGCCGACGGTGGCCGTCGTCGCGACCTCGCCCTCCACCACGGCGCCCTCGGGCAGCGCTGCCTGCGTCGACGGTGGCCCGATCACCGCGCAGTCGCTCGTCGCCCACGGTCCGCCCGCCGGGGCCGAGGACGAGCCGTCGGAGCCGCCGGAGTCACTGGAACCGCAGGCGGACACGACCAGGGCGGACACGGCTAGGGCGGCGAGGGTTGCGGGAATTCTCATGGCGCCAGCGTAGTCGGCGGCGATGTCACATGCTCGCGATGAGTCGCTTCACCCGCTCGTCGACGGACCGGAACGGGTCCTTGCACAGCACCGTGCGCTGCGCCTGGTCGTTGAGCTTGAGGTGCACCCAGTCGACGGTGAAATCGCGCCTTCGCTCCTGAGCGCGCCGGATGAACTCCCCGCGCAGGCGTGCGCGCGTCGTCTGCGGGGGGATCGACTTGGCCTCGAAGACCTCGGGCTCGTGCGTCACCCTTGCCGCCCGCCCGTGGCGTTCCAGCAGGTAGAACAGGCCGCGGGATCGCGTGACATCGTGGTACGCGAGGTCCAACTGGGCGACGCGTGGATCCGAGAGGCTGAGTTGATGCTTGGCCATGTAGCGATCGATCAGGGTCATCTTGATCGCCCAGTCGACCTCCTCGCTGATGCCGGAGACGTCCTGGGTCTCGACCGCCTTGAGGGTGCGCTCCCACAGGTCGAGGCAGCGGGCGTAGACACCCCCGGGGTCGTCGAGCAGCCCTTGGCGATCGGCGAAGTCACGCGCCTTGTCGTAGAACTCGGTCTGGATCTGCACGCCCGTCAGTTCGCGGCCGTTGGCCAGCTTGACGGTACGCCTGCCCGTGGGGTCGTGACTGATCTCGCGGATGGCCCTGATCGGGTTCTCGAGGGTGAGGTCGCGCAGGACGACACCGGACTCCAGCATGCGCAGGACCAGGTCGGCCGACGCCACCTTGACCAGGGTGGTGGTCTCGCTCATGTTCGAGTCGCCCACGATGACGTGCAGACGCCGCCACTGGCGCGGATCGGCGTGCGGCTCGTCGCGCGTGTTGATGATGGGGCGCTTGAGGGTCGTCTCGAGGCCGACGCCGACCTCCATGTAGTCGGCGCGCTGCGAGACCTGGAACGCGTGCACGCTGCCGTCCTGCTGCTGGCCGACGCGACCGG
>JALQSY010000149.1 GCA_023264215.1 Candidatus Nanopelagicales bacterium | reverse complement strand
CCTCCCCGGACTTGCCGGCGACGGTGCCCTCCACGGTGTTGGACTGGCCGAGGAAGTTGGCCACGAAGGCCGTCCGCGGCAACTCGTAGATGTCGACGGGCGCGCCCATCTGCTCGATCCGGCCCTTGTTCATCACCGCGACCGTGTCGGCCATCGTCATGGCCTCCTCCTGGTCGTGCGTGACGTGCACGAAGGTGATGCCGACCTCGGTCTGGATCCGCTTGAGTTCGATCTGCATCTGGCGGCGCAGCTTCAGGTCCAGTGCACCCAAAGGCTCGTCGAGGAGCAGGACGCCCGGCTGGTTGATGAGCGCGCGCGCGACGGCCACGCGCTGCTGCTGGCCGCCGGACAGTTGCGCCGGCTTGCGCCGCGCCATCGGGCCGAGTTCCACCAGATCGAGCATCGCATTGACCGGTGCGGTGACGTCCTTGATTCCCCGTCGGCGCAGGCCGAACGCGACGTTCTCGAAGATGTCCAGGTGCGGGAAGAGCGCGTAGGACTGGAAGACCGTGTTGACGTGCCGCTTGTAGGGCTTCTCGCCGGTGATGTCGGTCTCCCCCAGCATGATCTGCCCGCTGGTGGGGTCCTCGAGCCCGGCGACCATACGCAGGGTCGTCGTCTTGCCGCACCCTGAGGGTCCGAGCAGGGCGAAGAACGACCCCGCCGGGATGGTCAGCGTCAGGTCGTCGACGGCGACGAAGTCACCGAAGGACTTGACCAGGTTGACCAGGTGCAGATCCTGAACTCCATCAGTGGCCGCCACGGCTCTCCTTCCCTGCGACCAGGCAGCCTACGCCTCGGGGACTACAGACCGATGGCCTTCTGGAACTCTCGCTGGTAGGCCTCGTCCTGCTCCGGCGTCAAGGTCATGAAGACGTAGGAGTTATCGAGGGTGGCCTGGTCGGGGAAGATCCACTGGTTGTCGACCAGTGACGGATCGATGTTGGCCATGGCCTCCTTGGCGCCCGCGACCGGGGAGATGTACTGGACGTAGGCGGCGACCTCGGCTGCGACCACCGGGTCGTAGTAGTAGTTCATGACCGCCTCGGCGTTCTTCTTGTGGGTCGCCACGGAGGGGATGAGCATGTTGTCGGTCCACAGCATGCCGCCGGTCTCGGGCAGGCCCACGCCGTAGTCGTCGCCGAGCTGGAACATGTCGCCGGACCAGCCGATCACGGCGATGACGTCCCCGGTCTCGAGGGCGGCGACGTAGTCGTTGCCCGCCACCTGACGGATCTGGCCGCTGTCGATCTGCTTCTGGAGCTCGGCGATGGCTGCCTGGTACTGGTCGTCGGTGAAGTTGGACGGGTCAGCGCCCTGCCAGGCCATGATGATGCCCATCGTGTCGCGCATCTCGGACAGGACGGTGATGCGGCCCTTGAGCGCCGGATCCCAGAGCTGGTCGAGCGAGGTGAGCGTGTCGGTGCCCAGGGTGTCCTGCAGCTGGGCCTTGTTCCAGCCGAAGGCACCGAAGCCGGAGAACCACGGCAGCGTGTAGTCGCGGTTGGGGTCGAATGCGACGCCGTTGTACGCCGGCGCGAGGTTGGCGGCGTTGGGGATCAGGGCCTTGTCGAGCTGGGCGGCGAAGCCATTGTTGATCCACAGCGCGGCCATCCAGTCCGTCAGGACGACGATGTCGCGGTCGATCGACTGGCCGGCCTCGAGCTGGGCGCGCACCTTGGCGTAGAACTCGTTGTTGTCGTTGACGTCCTCGGTGTAGTTGACGTCGATGCCGGTGGTCGCCGTGAACGCCTCGAGGGTGGGGTACTCGCCCGTCTCGTCGTTGACGTCGATGTAGAGCGGCCAGTTGGCCCAGTTGACGAACTTCTCGGAGTCGGACAGGTCCGTCGCCTGGGTCGGCGAGGGAGCAGCGCTGCTCTCGTCGCTCGAGCCACCGCCGGCGCCGCAGGCGGCCGCCGTGGCGGCGACTCCCGTGATGCCCGCCACCTGCAGGAGCCGGCGACGCGACAGGCTCGAACGGGACATGGCCACGATCGCGGCAGCCTGGGGGGACAGGGGGCGCTTGGTCATCTCGTACTCCTCGTGTTCGTCGAGCGGACGCTCTGCTGACTCCTGACTGATGCTAACGCGGAACCCCGGAAGGGGCGCCTCAGTGCCCCTCCGCGGGTCCTGGGTCGGTGAAGATCGTGCGATGCCACTCCTTGCGGGGCTCTCCGGTGATGTCCCAGGAGACGTGCTTCACCACCGTGTACTCCTCGAGGGAGTACTTGGACATGTCCTTGCCGAAGCCGGACTGCTTCATGCCGCCGTGGGGCATCTCGCTCACGATGGGGATGTGGTCGTTGACCCAGACGGTCCCTGCCCGAATTGCCCGTTGGGCGGCCATGGCGCGGAAGACGTCCCGGGACCACACCGACGCGGCGAGGCCGTACCGGGTGTCGTTGGCGAGGTCGATGCCCTCGGCGTCGGAGTCGAAGGGCAGGGCCACCAGTACCGGACCGAAGATCTCCTCCTGGACGATCTCGGCATCCTGGGCCACGCCCGTGACCAGGGTCGGGGCGTAGTAGGCGCCCTTGGCCAGGTCGCCACCGGGGATCGCACCTCCGGCCATCACGGTCGCGCCCGCGCCGCGGGCCCGATCGACGAACCCGGCGACGCGATCACGCTGCGCGAAGGAGACCAGCGGCCCCAGGTCGGTGGCGGGGTCGCGCGGATCGCCGACGCGGACTCGGCCCAGCAGGTCCGCGACGCCGGCGACGACCTGGTCGTACACCGCGCGCTGGGCGTAGATGCGGGTGGCAGCGGTGCAGTCCTGACCCGCATTGATCAAGGCTCCCGCGACTGCGCCCTGGATCGCCGCCTCGATGTCCGCGTCGTCGTACACGACGAAGGGGGCCTTGCCGCCGAGCTCGAGATGCACGCGCGCGGCCCGTCCCGAGGCGATCTCCATGACGCGGCGGCCGACGGGCGTGGATCCGGTGAACGACACCATGGCGACGTCGGGATGGCTCACGAGCGCCTCGCCCGCCTCGGGCCCGCGCCCGATGACGACGTTGACGACACCGGCGGGGATCCCTGCGGCAGCGGCGTCCTCGGCGAGCATCACGGTGGTCAGCGGGGTGATCTCCGCGGGCTTGAGCACGATCGTGTTACCCGCTGCGATCGCCGGGAGCACCTTCCACATGGCCATCTGCAGGGGGTAGTTCCACGGGGCGATGGAGCCTACGACGCCGACCGGCTCACGGCGGATCACCGACGTGTGCGTCGCGTCGTACTCCCCCGACGCCAGCCCCTCGAGCTGGCGCGCGGCCCCGGCGAAGAAGACGACGTTGTCGATGCTGCCCGGGACGTCGAACTCGGTGGCCAGGCGGATGGTCTTGCCGGTCTGCCGGGACTCGACCTCGGCGTACTCCCCCGCCCGGGCCTCGACCCGCTGGGCGAGCGCCAGCAGGGCAGCCCCGCGCTCGGCCGGCGTGGCGGCGGCCCACTCGGGCAGGGCACGCTTGGCCGCAGCGACAGCCGACTCCACCTCGGGCGCACCCACCAGGCCCACCGTGCTCACCACGGTGCCATCGGACGGATCGATGACGTCGAAGGTCCCCGCTGACCCACGGTCCAAGGGCGCGCCATCGATGAACCCCGCGACCACGGCCACCTCCGATCACCGGCCCGCGCCTCGTCGCTCGGGCGATCGCAACACACTAGCGGCCAGCGCCGTGCCCGCGAGACGAACCGGCAGGCTCGCACGATCGGGCGAATCGCCCGGTCCCCTCACCCGCTGCGCCATCCGGGTCTAGTGTGAGGAACCGTCCCGGGAGTTCCGGGTCCTCGGCCCGAGCCGAGAGGAACGTGGAGGTGCCATGTCCGTCGTGCGGGCAGCCCTGGTCCAGACCAATTGGACGGGCGACAAGGAGTCCATGATCGTCGCCCACGAGGGGTACGCGCGCGAGGCCGCCGCCCAGGGTGCCAAGGTCATGTGCTTCCAGGAGCTGTTCTACGGCCCGTACTTCTGCCAGGTCCAGGACGCCAAGTACTACGAGTACGCCGAGTCCATCCCCGGGCCGACCACCGAGCGCTTCCAGGCCCTCGCGGCCGAGCTCGGAATGGTGCTCGTGCTCCCCATGTACGAGGAGGAGCAGCCCGGGATCCTCTACAACACCGCGGCGGTCGTCGACGCCGACGGCACCTACCTCGGCAAGTACCGCAAGAACCACATCCCGCAGGTGAAGGGCTTCTGGGAGAAGTTCTACTTCCGCCCCGGCAACCTCGGCTACCCCGTGTTCCAGACCGCTGTGGAAGAAGGTGGAATCGCCGATGACGGCGACCGTCCGATCCTTCACTCCCACCATGTCGACCCCGTGGAGCACACCGACACCGGCTCCCATGGCGCCGCAGGTGTGGGTGGCGTTGTCCTGGACAACGCGCACCACACACCGACGTCAAGGTTGGCCGTGCTGGAGCGCCGCGACAAGGAGCAAGAGGCGTACATCGAGAGGATCGCCGCGACCAATCCGCAGGAAGCCGCATCCATGCGCGCCATCATCGAGAAGCAAAGGGCCGCAGCGAGCGCGCAGCGCGACGGCGTTGAGGCGCTTGGA
>JALQSY010000148.1 GCA_023264215.1 Candidatus Nanopelagicales bacterium | reverse complement strand
TTCGAGGATGGTCACGTCGAGGCACTGCTCCTCGTAGAAGCCCTTGTCCTTAGCCGCGTAGTAGCCGCCGAACTGTGCCTGCACAAACCACTGCAGCTGCAAGCTGACGGCCATCGGCTCGGTGCACGTGTCCTCTGCGGGAGCCTCCGAGCTGGCCTCGGCCGCCGACGACTCCGGTGCGGGAGCGGCGGAGCTGGACTCCGTGGAGCTGCTTCCGCCGCCGCAGGCAGCGAGCGTCATGCCCGCCGCTGCGATGACCCCGACGGCCGCGACGAGGCGGCCGCGCGGTGCTCTTGTCATGTTTCCTCCAGTGTGTGTCGATCAGGCGGATCGGGTCCGACTCGCCCAGGGTGTCGTCAGCCTCTCGAGCATCAAGGTGACGAGGTAGAAGAGCAGGCCCACGATGATCGCGACGACAACGTAGGCCCAGGCGCGTCCGTAGGCGGTGTTGGCCGCCGAGGACGCGATCTTGCTTCCCAGCCCCTCCTGCGGGCCGCCGAAGTACTCGGCGACCAGCGCTGCGATCACCGCGAGGGGTGCCGCGACCTTCAGCCCGGTGAAGAAGAAGGGGAGGGCGTTGGGGATGCGCAGGACGCGCAAGACCGTGCGGGGGCTCGCTGACAGCGAGCGCAGGAGCTCCATCTGCACGGGGGCGACCTCGGTGAGGCCGCGGTAGACGTTGACGAAGATCGGGAAGAACACCACGATCGCCGTGATGAGCACGCGGGGCGTGCGGCTGGTGATGTCGAACATGTTGTTCAAGATCGGCGTGAGCGCCACGATCGGCACCGCGGCGATGCCTGCGGCAACGGGGATCATGAGGTTGCGGAACGTGAAGAACCGCTGGGCGATCATGGCGAAGACAATGCCGACTGCCGTACCGAAGACGAGGCCCAACACGGCCGTCGTTGCCGTATAGAGACCTGTCGACCACATGAGGTTGAGATTGGTGATGAAGGTGGTGAAGATGAGGCTTGGGGCGGGGAGCAGGTAGGGCTTGAGGTCCTGGATGACCACCAGCGCCTGCCAGCCCAGGAGGAACAGCGCCCCGATGAGCAGGGGTGGCCAGATGAGGTTGAGCCGGTGCTTCATGAGGTCTCCGCGAGTCGCGCGCCGCCCTCGCCGGCCGGCGCGGCACGACCGCGCAGGGCCTCCCGCACGGCGGTGACCGAGTCGTAGAACGCGTCGGACTCGCGCGTGTCCTCGTTGCGCTCCCCGATCTCCACGGGGACGACGTGGGTGATCCGGCCCGGGCGTGGTGACATGACGATCACTCGGTTCGACAGGTAGACGGCCTCCGGGATGGAGTGGGTCACGAAGATGACCGAGGTTCCCGTCTCCTTGGCAATGCGCAGCAGTTCGTTCTGCATCCGCTCCCGCGTCATCTCGTCGAGGGCGCCGAAGGGCTCATCCATGAGCAGGATCTCCGGATCCGTGGCCAGCGAGCGGGCGATTGCTACGCGCTGCTGCATGCCGCCGGAGAGCTCCCAGGGGCGGTGATCGGCGAAGTCCTGCAACTGGACCATCTCGAGGAGCTCCAGGGCGCGCGCCCGTCGCTTGGCCTTGTCCCACCCGGCGAGCTCCAGGGGAAGTTCGACATTGCGCCGGACCGTCCGCCAGTCCAGCAGAGCAGCCTGCTGGAAGGCCATGCCGTACCGATGCTGCTGCCGTGCCTCCTGTGCGGTGGAGCCCGCAACCGTCACCGTGCCACGGGTGGCGGACGTCAGGTCGGCGATCACGCGCAGCAGGGTGCTCTTGCCGCACCCGGAAGGGCCGATCAGCGAGACGAACTCGCCCTCACGCACGTCCAGGCTCACATCGGACAGCGCCGTGACCTCGTTGGGCGCTCCCTCGTTGAAGATCTTCCAGACGCCTTCGGCGTGGACTGCGAGCTGGCTCACGTGAGTCTCTCCTTCGGCAGGTTGCGCGTGAGGTACAGGTCCAGGAGGGCGACGAGCGCGGCGGCAACGAGACCGACGACGACTGCGCCGATGACGGCGACGTACACCTTCGCCGGCTGCGATGACGCCTCGCGGGCGTACTCGATGATGAGGCGCCCGATGCCGCCGCGATCCCCCGTGGAGATCTGCGCGACCACCGTGCCGACCACCGCGGCTGCCGCGGACACCTTGAGGGCGGGGACGAGGTAGGGCACGGAGGCCGGGAACCTCAGCTTCCACAGGGTGGATCTGGGCGTGGCCGCGTAGGAGCGCATGAGCTCGACCTGGGTCGGTGTCGCGGCCTGGAGGCCGCGGAGCGCACCGACGGAGAGCGGGAAGAACGCGAGGTAGGCGGCGATGAACATGATCGACTGCGTCTGCCCCCACTGGAAGGGACCGAAGCTGATCCGGTTGCCGATCCCGACGATCAAGGGTGCCAGGGCGATGAGGGGCACCGTCTGCGACGCGATGACGAAGGGAAGGAGTCCTCGCTCCATGAACGCGAATCGCTGCATCACGATCGCCAGCAGCAGTCCGACCGCGACTCCGATGATGAAGCCGCCGAAGGCGATGAGGAGCGTGTAGATGGCCGCGCGCAGCACCGTCAGCCACACGGGCGTGTCCGAGCCGCGCACCTCCGGAGCCAGTGCGCCCTCGGCGATGCTCCACACGTGCGGCATCGCCTGATCCGATGTCTCGAACGGCAGCGTGACGACGGTTCCGACGAGCTTGACCCCCTCCCACAGGAGGATGGCGATGACCACGCCGGCCAGAGCCCAGCCGAGGGAGATGGCCCCCTGCTTCAGGCGCCGCCCCATCGGGCTGGTCGACGAGCCAGAAGCCATCGATCAGCTCTTTGCCAGGACCGTGTCGGCGATCGCAGGGATGACCCGCTCGCCGTACTCGAGCAGCGTGTGGTCCTTGTCGTCGTGCTGCAGGTAGACAGCGAACTGGTCGACGCCGAGTGCCTTGAGTTCCTCGAGCCGGCGGATCTGCTCCTCGACCGGGCCGATGATGCAGAAGCGGTCGATGATCTCGTCGGGCACGAAGTCGGCATGGGTGTTGCCAGCCCGGCCGTGCTCGTTGTAGTCGTAGCCCTTGCGCTCCTTGATGTACTCCGTCAGCGCCTTGGGCACACCGCCGCCCTCGCCGTAGCGCTCCACGATGTCGGCGACGTGGTTGCCCACCATGCCGCCGAACCAGCGGAGCTGGTCACGCGCGTGCGCGATGTCGTCGGTGACGTAGGCGGGCGCCGCGACGCAGATGTAGACGTCGTCCGGATTGCGGCCCGCCGCGGCTGCAGCGTTGCGCACCGCCTCGATGGTCCACGCCGCGATCTGCGGATCGGCGAGCTGCAGGATGAAGCCGTCGCCGACCTCTCCGGTGAGCGCGAGCACCTTCGGGCCGTACGCGGCGACGAACACGGCCGTCCGGGAATCCCGGGCCCACGGCAGCCGGATCGAGCTGCCCTTGTAGTCGATCGGTCGCCCGTTGGTGAGGTCCTTGAGCTGGACCACCGCCTCGCGGAGCTCGGCGACGCTCACGGGCTTGCCATTGGTGACGCGGACGGCCGAGTCGCCCCGGCCGATGCCGATGACCGTGCGGTCGCCGTACATCTCGTTGAGCGTCGCGAACACCGACGCCGTCACCGTGACGTCGCGCGTTGCCGGGTTTGTCACCATCGGCCCGACGATGACCTTGCGTGTCTCATCGAGGATCTTCGAGTAGATGACGTACGGCTCCTCCCACAGGATGTGCGAGTCGAAGGTCCACACGTAGTCGAAGCCGAGGGTCTCGGCCCGCCGGGCGAGGTCGATGACGCGCGAAGCTGGGGGAGTGCACTGCAGGACTACGCCGATATCCATGGTGGAGGTGCGCCTTTCGTCAGCGGGTACGCGGGAAGCCGAGGTCGACCGATGATGTCGACGGGTCCGGCCAGCGGGAGGTCACGGTCTTGGTCCGCGTGTAGAAGTCGACGCCGGCCGGGCCGTACATGTTGGCGTCGCCGAAGAGCGATGCCTTCCACCCGCCGAAGCTGTAGTACGCCACGGGCACCGGGATAGGCACGTTGATGCCGACCATGCCGACCTGGATGTCGAACTGGAACTGGCGAGCTGCCCCTCCGTCGCGCGTGAAGATCGCGGTGCCGTTGCCGTACTGGTGGCGGTTGATGAGTTCGACCGCCTCCTCGTAGGTGTCGACGCGCACGACGGACAGCACGGGACCGAAGATCTCCTCGTCGTACACCTTCATGCCGGGCTTGATGTGGTCCACAAGGGAGACGCCGAGGAAGAAGCCGTCCTTCGGCAAGCTGGCAGCTCGACCGTCGACCACCACGGTGGCACCTTCACCCGATGCGCCCGCAACGTACGAGGCGACCTTGTCGCGGTGCTCGCGGGTGATCAGCGGACCCATCTCCGCATCCGGGTCGGTGCCCGGGCCCACCTTCAACTTCGGCAAACGAGCGGCGATCGCATCGACGAGCTTGTCGCCCACATCGCCAACTGCCACCACGACCGAGATCGCCATGCAGCGCTCACCCGCTGAGCCGTAGCCGGCGCTGACCGCGGCATCGGCCGCCATGTCGATGTCGGCGTCCGGCAGCACGATCATGTGGTTCTTCGCACCGCCAAGTGCCTGCACGCGCTTGCCGTTCGCGGTACCGGTCGAGTAGATGTACTTGGCGATCGGCGTGGATCCGACGAAGG
>JALQSY010000147.1 GCA_023264215.1 Candidatus Nanopelagicales bacterium | reverse complement strand
CAGGTCGAACGGGCCTTCGAAGCCCTCCACCGTGACGGTGAACGAGGACTCGCTGCCGGCAGTGTCGACGGCAGTCACCGCGTCAGGAGTTCGCGGGCGAGTTGACGATAGGCATCGGCTGCCGGATGCGTCGGGGCGAAGGAGGTGATCGGTTCGCCGGCCACCGTCGCATCGGGGAACTTGATGGTCCTGCTGATGACCGTGTGGAAGACGTCGTCGCCGAACGCGTCGACGACCCGTGCCAGCACCTCACGAGTGTGCAGGGTGCGTGCGTCGTACATCGTCGCCACGACGCCGACGACCTGCAGTCGCGGGTTGAGACGGGAGCGGACCTTGGTGATCGTGTCCATGAGCAGCTTGACGCCGCGCAGGGCGAAGTACTCGCATTCCAGCGGGATGACCACGCCGTCCGCTGCGGTCAGGGCATTGACCGTGAGCAGGCCCAGGGACGGCTGGCAGTCGATGATGATGTAGTCGTAGCGGTCGATGACACCGGCGAGGCCCCTCACCAGCGCATGCTCGCGTGCCACCTCGTTGACCAGCGCGACCTCCGCTGCCGACAGGTCGATGTTGCTCGGCATGAGATCGAGTCCGGGCACCCCCGTCGAGACGATCACGTCATCGGGTGAGCAGCCCTCGTCCATCAGCAGGTTGTAGACGGTGCGGTCGAGGTCGTGCGCGGGCACGCCCAGGGCGACGGACAGGGCACCTTGGGGATCGAAGTCGACCAGGAGCACCTTGCGCCCGTACTGCGCCAGGGCGGCGCCAAGGCTCACCGTGGACGTGGTCTTGCCCACGCCGCCCTTCTGGTTGACCATGGCGATCACCTTGGCCGGGCCGTGGTGGTCCAGCGGGGCGGGGACGGGGAAATCGGGCGTGGGCCGGCCCGTGGGGCCGACGCCCGCGGCGTCGCCTGACATGGCGCCCTCCCTCCCGCGCTGGTCCGGGACCTCCCGGACCGCGACATCCTCTCAGACTCCCCGGGCCCTGGGGTGGCTGGTGGCATAGACCTCTCGCAGGGTGTCGACCGTGACCCGTGTGTAGATCTGGGTGGTGGTCACCGAGGCGTGCCCCAGCAGCTCCTGCACGACCCGGACGTCCGCCCCGCCCTCGAGCAGGTGCGTGGCGAAGCTGTGCCGGAAGGAATGGGGGGAGATGCCGGTGAGGCCCGCCCGGTCGGCGGCCCGGACCACGATGTCCCAGGCGCTCTGGCGACCCAGCCGGGCACCGCGGGCGTTGATGAACAGGGCCGGGGTGGAGCGGGTCATGAGGGCCGGGCGACCGCGCACGAGGTACGCCGACACCGCGTCGGCGGCGTGCGCGCCGAGGGGCAGCCGTCTCTCGCGTCCGCCCTTGCCACGGAGCAGGACGACCCGCTCGGTGAGGTCGACGTCATCGACATCGAGCCCGCAGGCCTCGGAGATGCGCGCGCCTACGCCGTAGAGCAGCTCCAGCAGGGCTGCGTCGCGCAGTCCCACGGGCGGCGGCTCGGTCGATCCGGCGGACTCGATGATGGCCACCACCCGGTCGTATGGGATGGCCTTGGGCAGGCGCCGGGGCGCCGCCGGCGGCCTCAGGGAGCGCGCGGGATCATCCGGGGACACGCCTTCGACCGCGCAGAAGCGATGGAAGCCCCGGATCGCGATGACGCAGCGCGCCACGGATCCGGCCGCGAGCGGAGTCCCGCCTGCGGTTCCCCTGGCGAGATCGACGGTGAAGTCGGCGAGGGCCGAGGGCGTGACGGCCGAGACCTCGGTGATCCCGCGGTCCTCGCACCATCGCACGTACCGATCCAGATCGCGTCGATACGACGTCACCGTGTTGCGCGCGAGGCCCCGCTCGACGACGAGATGGTCGAGGTAGTCCCCGACCGAGCGAGCGAGGGGCGAGGTGCTCAGGCCAGCACGTCCTCGATCGCGGCCACCGGAAGGCCGAACGCCTCGGCCACCGCCGGGTAGGCGATCGCGCCCGCGTGGACGTTGAGGCCGGGCCGCAGGGCGGCGTCGCGCGCCAGGGCGCCTCTCCAACCGTGGTCGGCGATCTCGACGGCGTAGGGCAGCGTGACGTTGGTCAGGGCATAGGTCGAGGTATGCGGCACCGCACCGGGCATGTTGGCGACGCAGTAGAAGACCGAATCGTGGACGGGGAACGTCGGGTCGGCGTGAGTAGTCGGACGCGAGTCCTCGAAGCAGCCGCCCTGGTCGATGGCGATGTCGACGAGGACGCTGCCTTTCTTCATGCGCGACA
The DNA here is from genome assembly GCA_023264215.1 of Candidatus Nanopelagicales bacterium. The sequence goes on along the minus strand of JALQSY010000147.1, from coordinate 2,410 downwards.
CGAGCTCGTTGCTCACCAGCGTCGGTGCCTTGGCTCCGGGCACGAGCACGGCGCCGATGACGAGGTCGGCATCGAGGCAGGCTCGCTCGATCTCATAGGCATTGGACGCGACCGTCTGCATGTGCCCCTGGTAGATCGCGTCGACCTGGCGCAGGCGCGCGATGTTCTTGTCGAGCAGCAGGACCTCCGCCTGCATGCCGAGGGCGATGGCCGCGGCATTCATCCCGGACACACCGGCGCCGATCACGACCACCTTCGCCGCGTAGACGCCGGAGACGCCGCCCATGAGCACGCCGCGGCCGCCGTTGGCGCGCTGCAGCGCGGTCGCCCCGACCTGCGGAGCCATGCGCCCAGCGACCTCCGACATCGGCGCGAGCAGCGGCAGGGAGCCGTCGGCGAGCTCCACCGTCTCGTAGGCGATCGCGGTCACCCCGGAGTTGATGAGCGCATCGGTGCACTCGCGCGACGCGGCCAGGTGGAGGTAGGTGAAGAGGATCTGACCCTCGCGCATGCGGTGGTACTCCTCGGCTATGGGCTCCTTGACCTTCAAGATCAGGTCGGCGTATCCCCAGACGTCGTCGGCGGTAGCGAGCATGCGAGCTCCGGCCGCGACGAACTCGTCATCGGAGATGGAGGAGCCGATGCCGGCACCGGCCTGGACGACGACCTCGTGGCCGTGACGGCACAGTTCGAAGACGCCCGCGGGGGTGATGGCCACGCGGTACTCGTGGTTCTTGACCTCGGTGGGAACACCGACCTTCATCGCACTCGCCTCCGTGCGCTCGACGGGCACGCTGTTCGCGCCCGGGTACCACAATGCCGCATCAGGAGCCCGTCTCGTCGTCGGCCTTGGGCAGCTCCCACATCGGCTCGTCGCCGGGGCGCAGCGTCCGCCAGCCTCGGTCCCGCGAGGCGGCCGCGGCCAGGACCCCCGCAACCGTGGTGGGGTTGTGCAGGTCCCCGGCCAGGACGGCGTCGACGGCGACGTCGAGGTCCACCCACACCTGCGGCAGATCGGCCTCCTCGGCCTCCCCGGTGTGGTCGCGGCCACCGGGCAGGGCGATGAGGTCGCGGGCCAGGTAGCAGCGGAACGCCTCCGTCGACCCTCCCGGGGAGTTGAAGAAGTCCACCAACACGTGCCAACTCGCTGCCTGGAGCCCGGCCTCCTCCGCGAGTTCGCGCTGGGCCGTGCGCAGCGGGTGCTCTCCGGGCACATCGCGCAGGCCCGCCGGCAGTTCGAGCAGGAATCCGCCGACCGGATGCCGGAACTGCCGGATGAGCAGGATCCGATCGCGGTCGTCGATCGCGGCCACGCCCACGGCACCGGGGTGGATCACGACATCGCGTACGGCGACATGTCCTCCGGGCAGACGCACCTCGTCACTGGTGACGGACCACACGCGACCGGCGAAGTGCTCGGTCCGGGACAGGGTCTCGGCCGGGTCGGCCGCATCGCGAAGTGGGCCGTGCCACTCGCCGTCCGTCACGACGAGGGCTGCGAGCCCGTGGCGGCTGAGACGCCGGCGGCCTGCCGCTGGAGGGCGGCCGCGACGAGTCCGGCGAAGAGCGGATGCGCGCGCGTGGGGCGCGAGCGGAACTCCGGGTGCGCCTGCGTAGCGACGTAGTACGGGTGCACGTCGGCGGGCAGCTCGACGAACTCCACGAGCCGACCGTCCGGGCTGGTGCCCGACACGACCAGGCCGGCCTCCTCCAGCTGCGGCCGGTAGGCATTGTTGACCTCGAAGCGATGACGGTGTCGCTCGTCGACGTAGGGCAGGTCGTAGGCGCGCTGCACCACCGAGCCGTCGAGGAGCTTGGCGGGGTACAGGCCCAACCGCATCGTGCCCCCCATGTCGCGCTCGCCGGAGATCACCTCGCGCTGATCGGCCATCGTGGCCACCACCGGATGCGGCGTGGTCTCGTCGAACTCCAGGGAGTTGGCGCCCTCGAGGCCGGCCACGTTGCGGGCGTACTCGATCACCATGCACTGCAGGCCCAGGCAGAGGCCGAGCGTGGGGATGTGGTGCTCGCGCGCGTGGCGCAGGGCCCCGAGCTTGCCCTCGATGCCGCGTACGCCGAACCCGCCGGGGACGCAGATCGCGTCGACGCCGGCCAGGTGCGCCGCCGCGGACTCCGGGGTCGCGCAGTCGTCGCTGGTGACCCACCGGATGCGGACGCGGCAGTCCTGGTCGAACCCGCCGGCGCGCAGGGCCTCGGTCACGGACAGATACGCGTCGGGCAGGTCGACGTACTTGCCGACGAGTGCGATCTCGACCTCGTGCGCGGGGTGGTGCACCCGACGCAGCAGGTCGCCCCAGCTCGTCCAGTCGACGTCACGGAAGGGCAGCCCGAGCCGCCGCACGACGTAGGCGTCGAGGCCCTCCGAGTGCAGCACCTTGGGTATGTCGTA
>JALQSY010000146.1 GCA_023264215.1 Candidatus Nanopelagicales bacterium | reverse complement strand
CAGGCCCGGCTCACCCAGGCGGCGCTGGAGACGCTGGCGGTCATCGCGTACCGCCAGCCGGTGTCGCGAGCTCGGATCAGCGCCGTGCGAGGGGTGAATGTCGACGGCGTCCTGCGCACACTCCAGTCGCGCGGGCTGATCGAGGAGGCGGGCACCGATCCCTCGAGCCAGGCGATCCTGTTCCGTACGACGCCGTACTTCCTCGAAAGGCTCGGCATCGCGAGCCTGGACGATCTGCCGGACCTCGCCGAGCACCTGCCCGACCTGGCCGAACTCGACGCGGTGATCGACGCCGTCGCAGCGGGGGAGTAGTGGCCGACGACGGAGTCCGCCTGCAGAAGGTGCTCGCCGCCGCGGGGATCGGGAGTCGACGCGCCTGCGAGGAACTCATCGCGCAGGGCCGCGTCGAGGTCGACGGCAAGGTCGTCCGAGAGCAGGGGCTGCGCATCGATCCGCTGCACGCTGTCGTCCGCGTCGACGGCGAGCGCGTGCCCACCGCGCCGGACAATGTCGTCCTCGCGCTCAACAAGCCGCGGGGTGTCGTCACCGCGATGTCCGACGATCTCGGCCGCCCATGCGTCGGGGACTACGTCACCGAGCGGACCGAGCGCCTCTTCCATGTCGGCCGCCTGGACTCCGACACCGAGGGCCTGCTGCTGTTGACCAACGACGGGACACTCGCTCAGCGGCTGTCGCATCCGTCGCATGGCGTGCCCAAGACCTATGTCGCGCTCGTGCCCGGTCCGATCCCGCGCGATGTGGGCCGGCAGCTGAGGGCGGGCATCGAACTCGAGGACGGACCCGCTTCCGTCGATTCCTTCGCCATCCTCGAGGCCACCCCCAACAAGGCACTCGTGGAGGTCACCTTGCACGAGGGGCGCAATCACATCGTCCGCCGACTCCTCGACGCTGTCGGCCACCCCGTCGAGGAGCTCGTCCGGACCCAGGTGGGTCCCATCCGACTCGGCCAGTTGCGCCCGGGCCGCACCCGGGTGGTGACCGGCCCGGAACTGCACAGCCTCTACACCGCGGCGGGCCTGTAGTCACTAGGGTGACGGCATGCCCATGAGGGGAGTGCGCGGAGCAACGATGCTCCAGGCGGATGACGCGACCGAGATGGCTGAGGCTGTCGTCGAGCTCGTCACGGCGATGCTCGAGCGCAATGCACTGTCATCCGCGGACCTGGTGAGCATCCTGTTCACCTCCACCCCCGACCTGCACTGCGCGTTTCCGGCCGCTGCCGCTCGCGGTCTGGGCCTGCACGATGTGCCCCTGATCTGCGCGCAGGAAATCGACGTCGATGGGGCGGCCTCCCGGGTCGTCAGGGTTCTCATCCACGCGGAGACCGATCGGCCCCGCAGCGACGTACAGCACGTCTACCTGCGCGGGGCCGAGGTGCTCCGTCAGGATCTCGCGACATGAGCGTGCCGGTCCGGGGACCGGTCCTGGTCATCGGGAGCGGGCTGCTCGGCGCGTCGATCGGGCTTGCCCTGCGGCGGGCGGGCGTGCCGGTGTGGCTCGACGACGTCGATGCCGACGTGCTCGCCGAGGCAATCGGGCGCGGAGCCGGGGACCCCTGGCAGCCCGGGCTGGGCGAGCCGGCGCTGGTCGTCGTTGCCGTTCCGCCCTCGAGTGCCGGCGCGGTTATGGCCCGCGCCACGGGATTTCCCGGGGCGACGGTCACCGACGTCACGTCGGTGAAGGCGGTGCCCCTGGCCGAGGCCATCGCCAGCGGTGCGGATCGGGAGCGGCTCGTCGGCGGCCATCCCATGGCCGGCCGGGAGATGTCCGGACCCGCAGCCGCGCGCGTGGACCTGTTCGATGATCGTCCCTGGGTGGTCACCCCGCTTGCCGGCACGGCGCCCGAACGCATCCAGGACGTGGTCGACCTCGCCACGACCTGCGGCGGGCTCGCGCTGGTGATGGACCCGACCGAGCACGATGAGGCAGTCGCCCTCACATCGCATGCGCCGCAGGTGATCTCGTCGCTGCTCGCCGCACGCCTGGTCGACGCCGACGCTCGCGCCGTCGCCGTGTCAGGCCAGGGACTGCGCGACATGACGCGCATCGCCGCCTCCGAGCCCGCGCTGTGGCAGGAGATCCTGTCGGCCAACGCCGACTCGGTCGTCGGGGTGCTGGACGCCTTCGCCAAGGACCTGTCGACCTTCGTGACCGACCTGCGCGGCGGCGATCGCCGCGATGTCGGGGATGCTCTTCGACGGGGAGCCCAGGGGCGCGAGCGCATCCCGGGCAAGCATGGTGATGCGGCGACGGCCTACGACGTCGTCTCGGCGGTGGTCAAGGACGAGCCGGGTGAACTGGCCCGGCTGTTCGTGGCGGCCGGCGAACTGGGGGTCAACCTCGAGGACGTGCGCATCGACCACGTGCTGGGCAAGCCGTCGGGGCTCATCGAACTGTCGGTGCGTCCGGAGTCGAGCGCCCGTCTGAGGGATGGCCTGACCGCCCTGGGCTTCGATGTCCGCGCCTAGGAGCCGGCCATGAGCGCCCCCGTGATCGCGATCGACGGCCCCTCGGGTTCGGGCAAGTCGAGCACCTCGCGGGGCGTCGCCGAGCGGCTCGGGCTGCGCTACGTCGACACCGGGGCGATGTACCGGGCGATGACATGGTGGATGCTCGAGCACGGGGTCCCCATCGATGACCCAGCGAGTGTCGCGGCGCACTGCGAGTCACCTCGCATCGAGTTGCGCCAGGACCCGGCTGCCCCAGGGGTGTCGGTCGATGGGACCGACGTGTCGCTGCTCATCCGCGAACCCCGTGTCGCGGACGCCGTGAGCCTGGTGGCCGCGGTGCCCGAGGTGCGAGCGCGGCTGGTGCGCCAGCAACGCGATCTCGTCGACGCTGCACGCGCGGCGGGGACCGGCGTGGTGATGGAGGGCCGTGACATCGGGACGGTCGTCCTGCCCGCGGCCGATCTCAAGGTCTACCTCACCGCGGATGTCGCTGCGCGCGCCGAGCGACGTGCGCAGCAGGATGCGGACAGCCTCGGCGAGGGGAGCGTGGACTCGGCCAGGGCCAACCTGGAGTCCCGGGACCTGCGTGACTCGACGCGCACCGTCTCGCCCCTGGCACAGGCACCCGATGCGATCGCGATCGACGGCACGGACCTGAGCCTCGACGAGGTGGTCGATGCCGTGGTCGCCGCGCTCGCGGGCACGACGTGAGTGCCGGCGCTACCACGCGCAATGTCCTCGCGCCGGTCCTGCGCTGGGGGTATCGGCTCAAGGTCCACGGCGCGCATCGGGTCCCGCGGCGCGGTCCGCTCATCGTCGTCGCGCCCCACCTGGGGTTCCTCGATGCCAGCGTCATCGCGACCTGCCTGTCCCGGCCCGTCGAAGTCATCGTCGATCCCGGCGGGCTGGCGGCGCTCGGGGGTCGCGTGCCCGGGCGGATCCTGGTCGACGACGCCGATCCCGGCCCGGGACTGCGGCAGGCGGTGCGCACTGTGCGGGCCGAAGGCGCCGTGGGCGCCTGGGCTACCGACGGGCACGAGCGCGCCGCCGGCTACCTGCTGGCTCGCACGGGGGCCCCGGTGCTGCCCGTGGCGGTCTTCGGGGGCTCGGGCCGCCACCCGGGGAATCCGCCCCGCTGGCGAGCGCGAGTGGACGTGGTCGTCGGCGAGCCCGTCCGGCTCCCGGCCCCCGCTGACCCGCTCAGCCGGGCCGACGTGCTGGGGGCGGCCGAGGCGATCCGCCAGCTGGTGGTCGATCACGCGGATGAAGCCCGACTGCGAATGGGACTGTCCGACGGGGTCGGCATCGAAGCGGATCGCGACACCACGGACAATGGTGCGTCGTGACCCCAGAAGACGACCTGCCCGATGTGGAGTTCGACGTCGTGGGCGAGGACGCATCCTGGGACGATGACGTCGAGATCGATGTCGATGACGATCCCGGCGCCGGGGTCGAGGTGCTCGTCTCGGCCGCACGCGCAGCGGCTATAGCGGAGTTCGGCGATCTCGACGAACTCGATCTCGATGCTCGCCCCGAGGATGAGCTGCTGCCGGTCGTCGCGGTAGTCGGCCGTCCGAACGTCGGCAAGTCGACACTCGTCAATCGCATCATCGGCCGGCGTGAGGCTGTCGTGCAGGACGTCCCCGGGGTCACGCGTGACCGGGTGAGCTACGAGGCCGAGTGGAATGGCCGCCGCTTCCTGCTGATGGACACCGGAGGCTGGCAGCGCGACGCCAAGGGCATGGCGGGACAGATCGCCGCGCAGGCCGAACGCGCGATGAACGAGGCCGACGTCGTGCTGCTCGTCGTGGATGCCACTGTCGGACCGCTGGATGCGGACGAGTCCGTCGTCCGGGTGCTCCGCAAAGCCGGCGTGCCCGTGCTCCTGGTCGCCAACAAGGTCGACGACTCACGCAGCGAGTCCGACGCCGCTGCCCTGTGGTCGCTCGGCCTCGGCGAACCGCACCCGGTGTCTGCGCTCCATGGGTGGGGCAGCGGTGACCTGCTCGACGAGGTCGTATCCCTCCTGCCCGAGGAGGGGCAGGGACGCGAGCGAGGTGGCGGCCCACGGCGCGTGGCGCTGCTCGGCCGACCCAACGTCGGCAAGTCCTCCCTGCTCAACAAGCTCGCGGGCGAGTCCCGCGTCGTCGTCGACGACGCGTCGGGCACCACCGTCGACCCCGTCGACGAGCTGATCGAGCTCGGCGGCCGCGAGTGGCGCTTCATCGACACCGCCGGCATCC
>JALQSY010000145.1:344-4720 GCA_023264215.1 Candidatus Nanopelagicales bacterium | reverse complement strand
GGGACGTGCTCTGCGTAGTCAGTGCCGGGGCGGTGTTGCTTCGCCGTCGCCTTGATCTCCGCCAGACGGGCGGGCGTCATCTCATCGGTCATGGTCGGTCTCCTTCAGGGCGGCGACGTCGGACGCCGGAGCCGGAGGAGCGGAGGGCGCGGATGGCGCGGGCGGCGTGACGTGTGCCCTCGCACCAATCTTCCGTCTCGCTGCTGTAGCCGTCCGGGTGTCGTAGCTTGTCCGCTAGGTTCGCCGCCTCCTCCAGCGCCGCGTCTCGGATCGCTGCCGGGTCTGCCGGCGGGGAGGCGTCGAGAGCGGAGAGGGCGTCCGCGGCTTCGTCCAGCATGTCGCCTGCAGTCCCGCCGTAAAGAGTGCGCTCGGACGACGCGGACAGGCGCAGGCGCTCGACCAGACCCCGCACCACGTCCGCCCCCGGCTCTGGACGGGCGGGCTCGTCGTCCATCTCCTCGCACCTGTCCGCGATAGCCTGCGCGCGGGCCTCGGCCTCTAGGACGAGCCCCTGGGCGGTGACGAGCCGGTCGCCGATCATCTCGACGATGTGAGTGAGAATGGCCGCCAGGGGACGGTCGTAGACGTCCCGGTTGATGCGGCGCTTGATGTCGTCGAGGGTCATCGCTTCGTCTCCTCGGCAGCGGGGAAAATCGTCGGGCCTCACTTCTCGTCCTCGTCACCCGGATGCGTGACGCCGTGAGCCATGTCTTGCACGTCGCGCAGCATGCTTTCGAGCATGGGGCACCATTCCGGGGTGAGGCTCGGGTCAGGAAGTTGTCGCGAGGGGTCAGCGTGCGTGCACGTGTGATGCACGCGAAAAATACAATACGTGCAGCTCGCAGAGAAAGTGCCGTCAGGCTGGTGCTCAACCGCCGGTCCAAAAGAGCGAATCGTCATCTCTGTCTCTCCTCGTACTGTCTCTCCCGCATGGCGCGGAGCTGGTCGGTCTTAGTGGTGGATCTCGGGGCCTTCGGCGGGCGGGGGATGGAGCCCTTGGGCTTGACGGCGCCGATGTGCTTGGCCTTCACGCTGGCGACGCGGGACTTTTCCGCGACGTCCGCCTTCGTCTTGGCCTTGTGCGGGGCGTCGAGGACGGGAGCGAGATTGCTCTCCACGTTCTCACCGCCGTTGATGAGCGCGACCATGTGGTCGAGCTGCCACTTGTCGCCGGGGAGGATCTTCGCCCCGGTGAGGTAGCAGCGCCCGCCGTGCGCTTCGAACACGCGAACGCGGACGCGGGGAGGCGGGCGGCTGTCGTCGGTCTTGCCGCGCCACTCTGTGACCGAGCGAGGCATCAGTCGTCCCCCACACAAGTCAGGCCGCACTCCACGTCGTATTCCTCGTCGTCGAGGATGCCGGGGAGCGCAGGCGAGCGGGCGACGTTCTTCGCGAGGTCGGCGTAGCTGTATTCAGTGACGAAGCGCCCCTTGCCGGGGCCGGTCTCCATGCGAGACCACCACTCGGCACGGCTCGGCTCGTCGCGGATGATTTGCTCCAGCTTGCCCCTGCTCTTTAAAAAGCAGAGGTCGCAGTTGCCCTCGTAGTCGCGGAGGCCGAGGTCGAAATCCTGCTCGGCCCAAAAGGCGAGCACGTCGCGTTTCGTGTGCTTCGCCTTCGCCATCGGCATCAGCGACGTCCACCGCTCTTTCGCGGTATCGTTCCGCGCGAGCATCTTCATGACGCGCAGGCCCTCGTCGTACCGGAGCCCGACGACGTTCGACCACCGCTCCCATCCGAGCGAAAGGCAGAAGTCGCGCATGACGCGCACCTTCAGCTCGCTGGTGCAGAACCGCGTCACGGCGTTCGGCGTGAACTTGCGCTTGGCGATCAGCGCGGCGAAGGGCTCTCCCTCCCGGCTGGCGCTGTTGAAGCCGACCTCGACGAAGCCGCCCTCATCGGCCCGCTCCAGCCAGTGAACGCGCACGCCCCAGCGTGAGCCGCACTCGTGGACGAAGCGCAGTGTCTCCTCGCGCTCCTTGCCCGTGTTCGCAAACGCCACCACGACGTCATCCGGCAGTGCGCCGCCGTGCGCGTCGAGGATCTGGCGAAGCATAAAGGCCGACGTGCGCCCGCCCGAGAACGAGATGAGCGCCGGGCTGCCGATAAAATACGGATTCATGCGGCCTCCCTATCTGCGGAAAACACCACGCCCCGCTCGGCTCCGAACGCGAACGCAAGTTCGATGAGGTCGCTCATCTCGGCCTTCGTCATGTCCGACGTCCGCATGCCGAGCGGCACAAACGAGCCGGGGTCGATGCCGGGAACCACACGGGCCTTGCGGAGAGACGCGGAGAGCACGTCTTTCCAGTCCTCCGGCGAGAGGCGCTGGCCGTACCACTCGACCTGCGACGCGATTTCCGTGAGCATCGCCCACATCTTCGCGTTCGCGTCGTTCGACCGGCGGGCGGCCTTGAACTCCACCCGCGTCCCCGCCTGCGCCGTCATGCACCAGCGGGCAGCCTTTTCGCGGGAAGCAGGGCTCGTGAGAACGATCAAGGCTCGGCTCATTCCGCCGCCTCCTGCCGGGGCTCCTGATACGCCGCGACCTTGGCCTTGAGCGCTTCCACCTCTTCAGTGGTGAGCCCGAAATCGCGGCGCTGCGTCTTCTGCGCGGGGTCGTTCCACCACGTCACGAGATCGGCCCGGCTCCCGCCGAAGCCGTCGATGGTCGCGTGAGTGGCGGCGAGAAAGCGGTCCTTCGGGGTCGGCTCGTCGACCACCTCGCGCTGCTCCTTGTCGTAGAGCGCGAGGCCAAAGGGGTTGCCGAACGTCATGAGGCTGCGCTTCATCGCATCGGTTTCAGCCTCCTTGAGCGCGCTCTCGTGGGCCTGCCCGAGATCCTTGTCGATGCCGGAGCCGTAGCCCGTGCCGTCGCGGATGACGTGGACCGTGCCGTCGAACGTCCCATCGGACGCTTCGACCCGGATGCGCACGGTCGCGAGATACGCCACGCGCCACTTGCCATCTACCAGCCGAGCCTCGCCGACCTCGCGCAAGGTGACGAGTTCACGGTGCCAGCCGTCGAACCCGAAGATGCGGTTCGCCTCAGCTATTGCGTGCCAGCCCTCGACGTATGAGAGAGAGCGTCCGGCTTGTGTGCGGGACCGCACGTGAGCACGGTTGAGAGGGGCTTTCAGCGCCTCAATCTGGTCGGGCTTGAACGCCATCACTTGAACCTCACCGTCAACGAGGAACCGCCGTTCCCGAGATCCGCGCCCGGGATGACCGCGCCGGCCTTCAGCGCTTCCTTCAGCGCCGTCTTGTCCGGCGCGCGGGTGACGCGCACGTACTCGTCGGGAATGAGGCTCAGATCATTGACGACCACGGACGGCGGCGTCTCACGCACCGAGGCGGTAAAGTCGGGAGCCGTGAGTTTGTCGACGCCGATCTCGGCGAGCGCCCATTGCACGATAGACCGGATCTGCTCGGCCTTGGCTTCGAACCGCGCGCGGCGGTCCTTCAGGTCGGCTTCCATCTCCTTGACGGCGGCGGCCTGCTTCTCGGCCCAGCGGGCGGCGCGCAACATGCGGCGCAGACGGTCGAGCGTGTCCTCCGTCTCCGTCTCCACGATGGAGGCGAAATCCTCGTCGTCGTCGGCGAGGCCGCTGTCGCGGATGCGGGCGACGATCTCAGCGGCCACCTTGACATCGGCGGCGAGGGGCGTGTGCGTGTTCATTGCCATGTCCTCCTTGACGCGCGGGCGGCGGCGAGCATGTCGAATGCGAGGCTGTACGCCTTCGCGGCCTGACGCGCGTGCATGCGGGCTTCAAAGCCGTCCATCTGGCGAGACAGGCGGCGGTGGGCGTGGGCGCGCTCGCGGGCAATGAGCGCGTCGTTGAGCCGGTCGGCGGCGATCATGTCGCGCACCGGGACCGTGTAGGGATCGCAGTGGCGCATCACAGTCCCTCCGGGCGCGGGGGCGGCGGCGGATGGTTCGGGAACATCACCGGCTCGTGAGCGGGCGTCTCGCAACCAGCGGCAAGCCCGGCGGCAAGCAACGCGATGATGAGCGCGGCGAACAGCGTGGCGATAGTGCGCGCAACGGCACGGGTCATCTGTCAGTCTCCTCGTATTCCATGGGTTCAGGGGTGTCGGGCTCGTCAATGAGGCGCAGGACGCCCCAAAGCAGCGCGGCGGCAGATGCGGTCAGCGCGAGCGCGCTCAACCAGGGGAAAGCGTCCACGTCAGCCTCCGATGTAGGGGATGACGAGCCAGCCGAGCCCGACGAGCACGGCCCCGAGGGCGATGTCGGCGGCGCGGCGGGACCACGCGCGGCAGCGACGGTCCGCGCGGTCCAGGCCGGCGGCGAGCTCCGCGTGGGTGAGGTGGTAGCGGCGGGCGTTCGTGACGGTGCGGGGCATCACGCTTCCTCC
>JALQSY010000145.1:0-334 GCA_023264215.1 Candidatus Nanopelagicales bacterium | reverse complement strand
GTAGGCGCGCGTCAGCGCGTCATAGGAGACGGAATTGCGCACCAGCCACGCCTCGCCGCGCTCTGGGTCGGCAAGGATGCGTTCAAGGTCGTAAGCCGAAAACCGCGCCCGATAGACAGCGGTGCTCACTTCGCGGATGTATCCGGGGTCGTAGGTAGGAATAGGGGCTCGGGGCATGGTGCTACTCCCCCGCCTTAGCGCTCTCGCGCGCCGCGTCGCTAATCGAGACAAGCCCGTGCTTGGCGAAGTGCTCGGCCTGCGCCTCGCGGAAATCCGCGGTGATCTGGCAGAGCCGGTCGTAGGCGTCGCGCAAACCGGCCTCGTAGTCGGTCCC
>JALQSY010000144.1 GCA_023264215.1 Candidatus Nanopelagicales bacterium | reverse complement strand
ACTACGCCCGCAGGGGCCAGCGCTGGCACGGCGTGCCGGCCACGGCGCTGAAGGGCATCGTGAAGCGCCTGCGCGCGGAGGGCCCCCTCACCACGCGCGACCTCGGCGGTGCGAAGAAGAGCGGGGAGTGGTGGGACTGGTCCGAGGCCAAGATCGGGATCGAGTGGCTGCTCGACATCGGCGAGGTCGTCGTGAGCCAGCGCACCGGATGGCGCCGGGTCTACGACCTGCCCGAGCGGGTCGTGCCGAGTGCCCTGCGCGAGCAGCGCGGCTGGGTCGACGACGACGGCATCCATGGACCCTCGGATGCCGAATGCCTGCGGCGCCTTATCGAGCTCGGCGGTCACTCGGTCGGTGTGGGCACCGCCGCGGACATCGCCGATATCCATCGCCTCGGGGTGACCGAGACTCTCGCCCACATCGGCGACACCGATCTCGTCGAGGTCGACGTTGCCGGCTGGGACCAGCGCGCCTGGGCGTCGCCGCAGGCTCTCGAATGGCTGGGTTCGTCGTCGGGTGCGCGCTCGCGCACCACCCTGCTGTCGCCCTTCGACTCCCTGATCTGGAACCGCGATCGCATGGAGCGGATCTTCGATATGCCGCATCGCATCGAGGCCTACACGCCTGCCCCGAAGCGCGTGCACGGCTACTTCGCCATGCCGGTGCTGCACGGCGGCCGTCTCGTCGCGCGCGTGGACCCTGCGCGGGAGAAGGGAACCCTCGTCGCGAAGCGTGTGACGCTGGAGACGACGCGCACGGGTGCGCTGGTGCGCGGATCGATCGAGGGGACCGCGAAGGCGCTGCGCGAGGCCGCCGCCTGGGTGGGCGCGGATCGGGTGCGCGTCGACGGGGTCGTCCCGGCGAGTGCTGCGAAGGCGCTGCGCGGGCAGATGTAGCCACCACTAGCCTGGTCAGATGCCCGTGGCCGTGATCACCGACTCGACGGCCTACCTGCCGCCCGAGGCGCTCGCCGACGTATCGGTCCACGTGGTCCCGGTCCAGGTCGTGATCGGCGGCCGGCCCTACGACGAGACCGACCCTCAGGCCAGTCCCGCCCACGTGGCCGAGGCCCTGCGCGCATGGCAGCCGGTCACGACCAGCCGGCCGTCGCCGGAGAGATTCCGCCAGGCCTTCGTCGATGCGATCGAGCACGGGGCCGATGCCATCGTGTGCGCGACGCTGTCCTCGCGGATGTCGGCGACCTTCGAATCCGCTGAGCTCGCGGCCAAGGAGGTCGACGTGCCAGTCCACGTCGTCGACAGCCGCACGGTCGGCATGGGCCTGGGCTTCGCGGTCCTGGCCGGGGCCCGACTCGCGGCCGACGGTGGTTCCGCCGGGGAGGTCGCCTCGCTCATCGAGCGTCGCGCACGGGCGTCGACGTCGCTGTTCTACGTCGACACGCTCGAATACCTGCGCCGCGGCGGACGCGTCGGTGCCGCGCGCGCCGCGGTCGGTCAGGCACTGCAGGTCAAGCCCATCCTGCAGATCCTCGATGGCGAGGTGATGCCGCTGGAGCGCGTGCGCACCTCGGCCAAGGCCATCGCGCGGCTCACCGAGCTCACCCTGGCCGCCACCCTCGGCCGCACCGTGGAGATCGCGGTGCAGCACCTGGATGCGGCCGATCGCGCCGACGCCCTGGCCGCCACCTTGGCCGAGAGCCTGCCCCACACGCGGGTGCTCGTCTGCCCGCTCGGAGCCGTGGTCGGTGCCCACACCGGGCCCGGCATCGTCGCGTCCGTGGTCTCGCCCGTCCTGGACTGACATCCACAGGTACGGCGTACCGCTTCTGTCCACCGATGGCGGCGCGAGGCCCGCCTCGCCACCGGAGGTACCTAGCGTCCCGGGGTGACCTGGAGTCCGCGTGCCCTGCGCGCCCTCGCCGTCCTGCTGGGCGCGCTGCTCCTCGTGGTCGGCTACTGGTGGTGGCAGGGCCGCGCCCGGCCGATCGTCACCGTGCCGGATGCCGTCCCCACCGCGCCGCCGGTCGCCTCGCAGGCGCCGGGCGAGGACGTCACCGTCCACGTCCGCGGCAAGGTGATGCGCCCGGGGATCGTCACCCTTCCTGCCGGCTCGCGCGTGAATGACGCGATCGAGGCAGCAGGAGGGCTGCGGCCCGGGGCCTCGTCGGGACCGCTCAACCTCGCTCGCGTGCTCGTCGACGGGGAGCAGGTCGCGGTGGGGGTGCGCGATGCCGCGGTGCCGCCGCAGGGCAGCGGCGACACGAGCGGCACCGCGACGGGCGGTGCGGGTGCACCGCTGGATCTGAACGCCGCGACGGCGGGTGAGCTCGAGTCGCTCCCGGGCATCGGCCCGGTGCTGGCTGGGCGCATCGTGCAGTGGCGTATCGACAATGGTCCCTTCCCCGATGTCGAGGTCCTCGGCGAAGTGAGCGGGATCGGCGATGCCCTCATGGCGCAGTTGCGTCCGCTGGTGCGCGTGTGATGGCGGGGCTGATCCCCGGAGCGCTCGTGGCGTGGGTCCTGGCGCTCGCGAGCGTGGGTGCGATCTCCGCGGGGCTGAGCCCGGAGCTGATCAGTCGTGCTGACGTCGCCGCGGCGATCGCCTCGGCCCTGGGGGCCGCGGTGTCCCTGCTCGCGCGGAGGTGGCTGTCGGCGTCGATCCTCATGATCGCCGCCGCGTGCCTGGCCTCCACCGCCTCCTACGTCACGGCCGTCACCGCCGAGCCGCTGCGGGCCATCGGGTCCAGCGTGACGCTCGAGGCCGGCATCGTGGGCGACTACCGGCTGCGCACCGGCGCGGGCGATCCCCGCATCGATACCCGCGCCCACGCCTTCCGGGTCCTGTCCGCAGGCGTCGACGTCGGCGCGCCCATCGTGATCCGCACCGCTCCCGATGAGGCGCCTGCGATCGGCGCGACCGTGCGCGTGACGGGTCGGCTGGCTGACGGCGACCCGCTGCGCGGCTTCGCTGCCCTCGTCGATGCCACCACCGTGGATGTCATCGCGCCGCCCGGCCCGCTCGGTGCGATGGCCAATGCCGTTCGCGGGTCGCTCCGGTCGGCGCTCGAGGGCGCCCCACCGGGTGCGGCCGCACTCGTCGAGGGCCTGGCCGTGGGCGATGAGACCGGGCAGACGGCCGAGCTCGAGGAGCAGATGCGCGTCGCCGGGCTCTCCCACCTCACCGCCGTGAGCGGCGGCAACACGTCGATCGTCGTGGGTGCGGTGCTGCTCGTCGCGACCCTGCTCGGACTGGGGCTCCACGCCCGGGTGCTGCTCGCAGGGCTGGCGCTGGGTGCCTTCGTCGTCATCGTCGGGCCGCAGCCGAGCGTCCTGCGCGCGTCCGTCATGGCCGTCGTCGCGCTCCTGGCGATCATCACCGGCTCGCCGCGCACGGGCCTGCACGCCCTGGCCTTCGCCACCGTCGTCCTGCTGGTGCTCGCACCGGCGCTCGCGGCGTCGTGGGGGTTCGCCCTGTCGGTGGCGGCCACCGCGGGACTGGTGCTGCTCGCCGCGCCGATCGCCGCACGCTGGGGCAAGGGAAGCCGCATCTCCGGGGCGATCGTGGGAGCACTCGCGCTCACGGTCGGCGCGCAGATCGCCACGCTCCCGCTGATCGCGGCCTTCGGTGACGGCCTCAGTCTCGTCGCGGTGCCGGCGAACCTCCTTGTCGTGCCCGCGGTCGGACCGGTCACGGTCCTCGGGCTCCTCGCTGCCGTCGTCGGTACCGTCGCGCAGGCGCCCGCGCAGGTGCTGGCCCGGCTCGCCGAACCCTTCGCGGCATGGATCGCGTTCGTCGCACAGTGGACCTCGTCGTGGCCGGCCGCCACGCTGCCCTGGCCCGGTGGCCTGCTCGGAGCTGCGCTGGCCGCCGCGGTGTCGGTCGTGCTGGTCGCCATCATCCGCCGCCATCGCGGCCGGCATGAGCGCACCTGGCGACCGACCACGTTGGCCCTGACGACGGTCGTGCTGGCCGGGATCGCCATCGTCGCCCTGCGCGTGCCTGAGCGGGCGGGGTGGCCGCCACCTGACTGGATCGCGATTGCCTGCGATGTCGGCCAGGGCGATGCGCTCCTGCTCCGTGGCGATGCCGGGGGCGTCGTGCTCGTCGACGCCGGACCTGACCCGCGCGCCATCGACACGTGCCTGGACGACGCCGGCATCTCGCGGATCGACCTGCTGGTGCTCACCCATCCGCACATGGATCACGTCGACGGCCTGCCCGGAGTCCTGGACGGTCGACAGGTCGCATCGGCCCTCATCTCGCCGCTGCGCGAGCCTGCCGAGCAGGCGGCGAAGGTCGATGCGTGGCTCGCCGGCACGCCCGTGGCCGACGCTCATGTCGGCGATGCCCTCGACGCAGGGGGAGTGGCGCTCACGGTGCTATGGCCGGCGCGCATCATCCGCGGACCCGAGTCGGCGCCCAACAACGCCAGCGTCGTGCTGCTCGCCGAGGTCCGAGGCGTGCGGCTGCTGCTCCTCGGCGACGTGGAGATCGCCGCCCAGGTGGCGCTGCGCACGTCGCAGGCCGGACCGGGGGTCGATGTGGTCAAGGTCGCCCACCATGGCAGCCGCTATCAGGACCCGGCACTGGCGGCGTGGACCGCCGGGCGCGTGGCGATCATCAGCGTCGGCGAGGGCAACCGCTACGGCCACCCGGCGCCGGAGACCATCGCGGCCTGGCAGGGGGCAGGTGCGATCATCGGGCGCACGGATCTGGCCGGCGACGTGGCAATCGTGGCCGATCCGCTCGGCGTCGTGACCCGGCGTACGGGGTGACCCGCCCCGCGGACCGCCCTGCCGGGACGAAAGCGACGGTTCGTGACACTTGCGGGCCCCTGAAACTGT
>JALQSY010000143.1 GCA_023264215.1 Candidatus Nanopelagicales bacterium | reverse complement strand
GTCGTCACCGGCCTGTGGGACTCCCACGCAGACGGGCCGAGCCCGTCTGCCGCCCCCCCGGTCGAAGGCCAGATCGAAGTGCGCAATGAGGCCGCGACCGCCATCGCGATCAGCTCCCACATTCACCTGGCCGAGGTGAATCCGCGCCTGCGCCTCGATCGTGAGGCGGCATTCGGCCGTCGCCTCGCGGTCCCGGCCGGCACGACCGTGTGGATCCCCGCGGGCGAGACGGTCAGCGTCCCCGTGACCGGGCTGCGTGGCAGCAGGGTCGTCATCGGCAACACCGGCGTGGTCGAGGGTCCGATCGATGACCCGCGGGTCCGAGAGCGGGCACTCGGCGCGCTACGCCGATGCGGCTACCTCGACATCATCGACGGGACCGAGGTCAACGATCTCGGGGCTGCCGACTCGGCCGTATCGCGGCTCATGGCCGAGCGCCGGGAGACCGGGTCGTGAGTGCCTACGGACCCCAGGCGGGCGACGTGATCCGCCTCGGGGCGACCAGATTGAGACTGCGGGTCCCCGAGCGGGTCCCCGATGCCGGCGATGAGTTCCACGTCGGATTCGCCAAGACAGGTCGCGACGGCATCGGGCTTGCACCCGTGACGACGCGGGAGTCATGCGATGTCGTGATCACCAACGCCATCGTGCTCGACCCGGTCGACGGCGTTCGCGTGGCATCCATCGGCATTCGCCACGGGCGCATCAGCGGCATCGGACGCGCGGGCAATCCAGCCGTTTCCGACAATGTTGATGTCGTCGTCGGATCTGGGACCGTTGTCGTGGACGCCGACGGCCTGATCGTCACGCCTGGAGGCATCGACACCCACGTGCACGCCATGGCACCGCGGGTCTTCGAGTCCGAGATCGCCTCGGGCGTGACGACGGTGCTCGCGCAGGAGGCCGGTCCGGTGTGGGGAGTCGGCATCAACTCCCCGTGGTTCCTCGGGGTTGCGCGCGACGCCCTCGAGGCGGTGCCCCTGAACGTCGGCATCCTCGGCCGGGCCTCTTCGGCTCGGCGAAGCGCACTCGACGAGGCTGCGGACGCGCACATCTGCGGCTTCAAGGTCCACGAGGACACCGGTGCGACGTTGATGACCATCGATACCGCGCTAAGGGTGGCCGATGACATCGACGTGCAGGTGGCCCTGCACACCGACGGCCTCAACGAGACCCTGTCCGTGGCCGACACCCTCGCGGTGCTCGACGGTCGTGTGGCCCACGCCTTCCACGTCGAGGGCGGCGGCGGCGGACACGCGCCCGACGTGCTCACCCTCGCCGGACGCGATCACGTGATCGCCTCGTCGACCAATCCGACGCTCCCCTACGGCATCAACGCCGCGGCGGAGACCTTGGACATGGTGCTCTTCTGCCACGGCCTCGCCGCCGACCGCGAGAGCGACATTCAGATCGCCCGCGCACGGATTCGCGAATCCACCATGGCCGCCGAGAACAGGCTGCACGACCTCGGTGTCATCCCCATCACCTCATCGGATGCCCTCGGCATGGGTCGTGCTGGCGAGACGTGGTGGCGGACCTTCGCCATGGCCGATGCGCAGGGGATCCAGGCAGCCGACGGGGACAGCGCTGACCCAGCCGCGGGCGATGACAACGACCGGATCCTGCGATACCTGGCCAAGATCACGATCAATCCGGCTCTGGCCCATGGCCTCGCCCACGCCGTGGGGCGACTGGCCGTCGGGCACCGGGCCGACATCGTGCTGTGGGATCCGCGATCCTTCGCGGCGAAGCCGCAATTGGTCCTCGTGGGCGGCTATCCCGCCTGGGGTGCCACCGGGGATCCGAACGCGACGATCGATGGGGCGGAGCCGCTGCGCCTCGCGGAGCAATTCGGGGCTCTGGGGGGAGCGCCACGGCAACTCGCGGCGATCATCACCAACGAGCGCGCCGCGTCCCTGTCGCCCATGGATCGTCCGATGATCGTGACGGCCGGCTGTCGGACGATCCGCAGCAGCGCGATGGTCCGACACGGTGTACTCGGCGACGTCGAGGTTTCCGCCGACGGGGGGGTGGTGACGTGGTCAGGGCGCCCGATCACGTGCAGCCCGGTCACCAGCACTCCCCTATCCCGGCTCCACTACTGGTAGCGCCTCACACGTGGCGAGCGACGATCGCGTCGATCCCGGCGCGCTCCGCCGGGGTCATCGCGCAGTGACCAGGCAAGGCGGCCATGGAGGCGAAAACGACGCTTCGTGACACTTTCGGGGCCTTCGTTGTGTCACCAAGCGTCGCTTTCGCAGGTACGCACGTCATCGCTGCCTTGCTGGTCCGGTACGGCATGCTCCCGATCAGCCGCCAGTGGGCGAACTCAGCTGTCCTTGAAGCGGGCGGAACCGCGCTTCCACTCCGGCCAGCTGTAGTTCCAATAGCCGGCCAAGTAGTCGTCTGTACCGATCTTCGCGGTGCTGCCGGTGTACTCCGCGATGTCTCCGAACTTGGTGTTGCGGAAGAGCCAGCCCATGTCGCTGTAGGTCATGTTGGTGCAGCCGTGCGAGGTGTTCGCGTAGCCGATGCTGTAGTTCCAGGTCGCGTCGTGGATGTACTCGCCGTTGTCATTGACCCGGATGGCCCACTTGACCATCACGTCCCAGCCGTTCTCCGGGTCGGGGTTGTACAGCCGCTTGGGCGTGATGTGGGCCGTGAGCACCTTGGTGCCAGCCTCGGTCAGCCATCCCGACTTGCCGCCGGAGATCTTGAAGGTGCGCTCCTCGATCCCATTGCGGGTGTACTTCATGGTGTGCTTGGTGAGGTTGACCTTGAGCACGACCTGATCGCCGGTCCGGAAGGTCTTGGACACATTGGTGCCGTACACGCCCTTGCCGCCGTCGACGGACGCGAGATTGGCGGTGAGGGTGATGGTGGCATTGCCGGGCCAGTAGTCACGGGGACGGAAGACGGCCTTGGTCGAACTGGCCCAGAACCACCCGGCCTCGCCGAAGTCCTTGTCGGAGGTCACGACGAGCGCCTCCTCCACGGCCTCCTTATTGGTGATGGGGATACCGAAGTCCACGATGAGCGGGATACCCGCACCCATGTCCTGGGAGACGTTCTTGTCAGTCGGCCACACGTCGACGGTGAATGTCTGCTCCGCCTTGCCCATCTTGAAGTTGGTGCGTCCGCCGGGGACGGGCTTGCCTTCCGGATCGGTGATGGTCACCCAGAACCGGCAGGCGGGCGGCAGGACGTCGGTGGTCCACATCCGGGCCTTGCTCGTCTCGCGCACGGCCACGGTGCAGGCTGGCTTCTTCTTGTCGACGATGGAGACCGTCGACCCCTCCGGCACATTGCGGATCTTGAGCACCGAACCGGGCTTGAGGGTGACGACCTTGGCGCCCTGGGCCTTGCCCAGTGGAGCACCGTCCACCTCGAAGACGATGGGGCGCGGGGGCTTGGGAGGCCGCGGTGGAGTGATGCGGAACTCGACCGGCTCGGATGCTGCGCCGGGCCCGTCGGCGGTCACGGCCCGCAGGGAGATGGAGTAGGGCTGACCCGGCTGCAGGTTGTCGATGCGCACGGGGCTCGTGGTGACAGCAGGGTCGAGCACGACCCACACGCCGCCGGAGTCGGACCACTCGTAGTTCGTGATGACCTCGTCGGTGACCGGCGGGACGAAGGTGATCGTCGCGAAGTTCGCACCGAGTTGGTATGCGAGGTTCGTCGGTGCCGGCACGGTGGGATCGGCCGGGGGCACCGTCGGATCCGTGGGATCGATGAAGACGTCGTCGCGCACTTCGATCCGGGTCATGTCAGTGGACTGCCCGTCCGCCGCGAGAGCAGGAGCCTGCACGAGGCCGATGGCAACGGCCGCCGCGATGACCGCGGCAGCGAGGCGGGCGGGGCGCACGGATCCTCCTGGACGACGAGCAGAGAACGTGCCCACATTATGGGGGATCACCGGGGCCGAAGTCGCCCTGAGGTGCCCGCTCACCCCCTCGGCGCGTCGCCATTGTGAGGGCCGTCACAGGAAGGTCCCAGAGCGATCCCAGACGCTCATCTCCCGGCGACGGGAATCCCTCAGCCGCCCTGGTCCCGGAGCATCCTCCGCAGGATCTTGCCCGAGGGCGACTTGGGAATCGCGTCGGTGAACACCACGTCGTGGATCACCTTGTACGTCGCGACGCGTTCGCGCGTGAAGGCCGTCACCTCGTCTGCGGACAGATCCTGTCCGGGCTTGAGGACGATGTAGCCGCGCGGCAGCTCTCCCGCTTCGTCATCCGGGATACCGATGACGGCAACGTCCGCGATAGCCGGGTGCGTGAGCAGCAGGGCCTCCAGCTCCGCGGGCGCGACCTGGAAGCCCTTGACCTTGATGAGCTCCTTGACCCGATCGACCACGGTCAGGTGACCGTCCTCGTCGATCACGCCCACATCACCGGTGTGCAGCCAGCCGTCGGCGTCGATCGTGGCGGCGGTGGCCTCGGGGTTGTTCAGGTAGCCCTTCATCACCATCGGCCCGCGAACCCACAGCTCTCCTTCGCCGCCGACCGGCTGATCCTCGCCGGTCACCGGATCGACGATGCGGCACTCGGCGTTGGGCACGGTGACACCGGACGTGCCGGCCTTGAAGCCGCCCTGCGGTGTGAGATGGGAGACCGGGCTCATCTCCGTCATGCCGTATCCCTGCACGACCTCGCAGTCGATGCGCGCACCGGCCTCGAGTGCAAGCTCCGCGCTCAGTGGTGCGGCGCCGGAGAAGACCTGACGCAGGCTCGTCAGGTCGTAGTTGTCGACGAGCGGATGCTTGGCGAGCGCTAGGACGATCGGCGGAACGGCGAAGAACCTGGTG
>JALQSY010000142.1 GCA_023264215.1 Candidatus Nanopelagicales bacterium | reverse complement strand
GACAACGAAGTCCTGGGGACCCGAGATCGACCGATCGACATGTGTCTCGGCGGCGAAATTGACGACGACATCGTGACCCGGGAGGACGTCGTCGAGCGTGGCGCCATCGCAGATGTCGCCCTGGACGAAGGCGTAGCGGGGGTCGTCCGCGACCGAGGCGAGATTGGCGAGATTGCCGGCGTAGGTCAGCTTGTCGAGGACAGCGACGCTCGTGACATCCGCGCCCAGACCGCCGCCGAGCAGACTCCGGACATAGTGGGAGCCGATGAAGCCCGCACCGCCGGTCACGAGGTATCGCACGCAGGAATCCTAGGGATACGCGCTGTGGCTTCGTGGTGAATCGATGCCTACAGGGTGAGGTCCTCGCGCAGGACCTGCTCCTGCAGCGACATCCGCAGGGGGTCCAGGCGCAGGATCGCGGGAGGTCCCCCGAGCATGTCGGGCAGCTCGGACATCAACTGCGCAAAGCCCTCGGCAGCCCGGTGATCGTTCTGCGCATCGTCATCGTGGAAGATCTCGTAGAGCCACACGATGTTCGCGTCGTCTGGATCGACGTGCACGATGAATACCTCGGTGCCGGGCTCCTCTTCCAGGCCATCGCTGTAGCGGTGAAGAGCATCCAGCAGGGCCGGTCGCATGCCTTCGGCTGCCGTGAGGCGCACGAGCATTCCCCGGCGACCGGGGGTAAGCGACTGCCGCAACTCCATGCCTCGAGCCTACGTCGCGGGCAGCAGGTTGACCTGTCGTAGCCACGCCGCGGTGCGCTGCTGTCCCTCCTCGAGGTCGATCCGGGGGGCCCACCCCAGGGAGCGCAGCCGCGAGGTGTCGTAGGCACTGCTGCGTCTGAGGTAGCGGATCGACTGCCTGTCGAGGTCCAGGCGGCGCCGCAGGGCGTCGGGTAGGAGCGTGGCCAAGCCACCGACAGCCGGCTCGGCGAGCCAGCCCGGCACGGTGGGCGCAAAGCGCATGCCGAGCAGGTCGGCGTAGTAGCCGTAGAAGTCTCGCGCGGGAGTCGCCGGGCCATCGGTGGCGGTCACGGGGACGCCACTGAGTACGTCGCCCGCCGCGACGACGGCCTGGATCGCGTCCACGAGGTTGTCGACGTAGACGTGGTTGATCACCGAGCCGGTGACGTAGAGGAACGTGCGGTCGCGCATGTGCTGGACCGGCCGCACGATCCAGGGAGTGGAGTACGGGCCGTACACGTCACCGGGACGGACGATGTGCACGGCGAACTCGCCGGGGACATCGATATCGCGCAGTTGATGCTCCGCGCGGATCTTCGTCGCGCAGTACGGGTTGGCGGCGTGGTCGAGTGGACCGTCCTCGCTGACGCCGGCGGGGAAGTCGAAGCCGTGGACCATGACACTCGACAGGTGCACGAAGGAGCGCGCTCCGGCATCGCGGGCGGCGAGAGCAGCCCAGCGCGGCGACTGGGCGTTGACCCGGTCGAAGTCGGCCCAGTTGCCCGACTCGGCGACGATCGCCGCCGTATGGACCACGATGTCCGCCCCGTCCGTCAGGCGGCGTAGGTCGGCGGGCTTGGTCACGTCGCCCACGAGGTACTCCACACGCGGATCGGCGTCGGGGGTGAGCGGATCGTCGGGGTCGGGCAGTCGGCGGTCCAGCCCGCGCACGACCGCTCCCTCATCGGCGTAGCGCCTGGCGATGGCATCGCCGATGAATCCGGCGACTCCGGTGACGGCGACCGTCGTCATCAGCTGAACGGGGGCCGGTCATCGAGGCGCACCGAGGTCCGGCCCGCCGCCCGCCAGATGCGCGCGGTGAAGTCGCGATCCTCGGGAGTGACGAGGTTGCCCATGACGCGCAGCGCGAAGGTCATCAGGATCTGCGAGCGCATGCCCACCGGGCCCAGCGTGGCGAGGAGACCGGGCACGGTGATCAGCCCGGCGAGACGGCGCGCGATGGAGAATGCCTCGCCGTATCTCTCGCGCAGCAGGCCGGGCCAGATGGTCGACAGGTCGTAGCTCGGTCCGCGCGAGGAGATGACCTGCGCCGCGAGGTGGCCGGTCTCGAGGCCGTAGTCGATGCCCTCCCCGTTGAGCGGGTTGACGCATCCGGCGGCATCGCCGACCAGGACCCAGTTCGGCCCGCTCACGCCGCTGACGGCGCCACCCATCGGCAGGAGCGCGGACCACGGCGCGCGCACGTCGTCGTGCAACTCCCAGTCCGAGCGCTGCGAGTCCGCGTAGAAGTTGAGCAGCGACCGCAGGTTGATGTCGGCGGGACGTGTCGCCGTCGCGAGAGTGCCGACGCCGATATTCACCTCACCGTCGCCAAGCGGGAAGATCCATCCATAGCCGGAGAGGATTCGGTCATCGTCATCGCGCAACTCGAGGTGAGACGAGATCCACTCGTCATCGCTGCGACCGGACTTCATGTATCCACGAGCCGCGACGCCGTACGCCGTGTCCCGATGCCACTCCCGCCCGAGGGATCGACCGAGCTGCGAGCGTGCCCCGTCGGCGACAACGAGTCGGCGGCACGTGATCTCGCGCATGCCATCCCTCGTCTTCACGGTGACCGACGAGACCCTGCCACCCGTGCGTGTCACATCGACCGCGCGAGCGCCCTCGATCGGCTGGGCGCCGGCGTCGAGGGCGACCTGCCGGATCGCGTGATCGAGTTCGACACGGGGAGCGGCGCCGCCGTAGTCCGGCAGGTTGCCACCCGGCCAGGGCAGGTAGAGGAGCTGGCCGAAGCCAGCGGCGCGCAGTCCCCGGTTGCGGGCGCGCCCCTCGAGCCAGGGTGCGAGGCCGAGGGCATCGAGCTCGGCGATCGCGCGCGGGGTCAGTCCGTCGCCGCACGGCTTGTCCCGGGGGAACTCCTCGGCGTCGAGGAGCACGGTGTCCAGGCCCGCTCGTGCCGACCACGCGGCGGCGGCCGAGCCCGCAGGCCCGGCGCCGACGACGAGGACGTCCGTGCTGGTCACGGACCTATCGTCCCGCGAGGTGCGTGGGACGGCGACCCGAGGGTCTAGTTGCTGAAGGGCACCGAGATGAAGCCGGCCGCCCCGCCGATGATGGCGAAGACGAGCCAGAGCACAGCGAGGACGAAGCCGATGATGGCGAAGATGCGGGCGGAGCTCGCAGCGCTGTTGGCCCCGGTGACGTCACCGGCATTCCATAGCGTCTGAGCCTTGTTGGCGAAGACCACGCCGAGGATGCCGAAGATCAGGGTGAGGCAGCCGCACGTGATCGCACCGACGACGATCGCGATGATGGCGAGCGTCTTGTTGGTCTCGAACGGCTCGGCGCCGGGCAGCACTCCGGGATTGGCTTCAGACACGGGAAACTCCGTAGGTAGTCGGACCAGATGACCAGGAACCTAGGGGACGATGACCCCACGGCGGTCGGTATGCGCCAAGACGCATATCCCCTGTCGCCACGTCGTGCTGCGGCGCCTAGAGTGCTGCGAGTGAGGCTGATCGCGGCGGTGTCAGGAGCGACGCTCCTGCTCACCGCGTGCGGGGGCTCAGGGTCCACCCTGTCCCCCGCGGACAACATCACCATCGACTGCTCGACAGCCGCCCGGTCGATCGCGGACTACTCGGTGTCCTTCCGGGACATGGTCACGGCCCTCGAGGCCAACGATCCCTCGGTCGCCGGACCGGCCGCCGTGCAGTTCGGCCTGTCGGCCCGCGCGATCGTCGACCAATTGCCGGGCCTTCCCCAGGAGGCCCAGGGGTTCGTCGCGGTCTCGCAGCGCTTCTCCGATCGCGTACGCGATGTCATCAGCGGCAATGGCGACCTGCCGCCACTGGCGGCGGAGGCCGAGACCGAGTTCGGCGATCAGTCGTTCGTCGAGAGCGTCGACGTGGTGGAGGGCTTCTTCTCGGCCAACTGCCCGACGACCATCATCCCGACGCCCTCCCCAACGCCGACGCAATAGCGCCGATCTGCTTCGCGAGCGCCGCGCGCGCGAGCGTGCCCTCGGGCAGGAGTCCATCGAAGCCGTGTACGGCACCGGCGACGAGATCGAGGTCCACCCACACTCCGGCCTCCGCCAAGCGCCGCGCGTAGGCGATGCCCTCATCGCGCAGGACGTCGTGCTCGGCCACCGTGATGTGCGCCGGCGCTACACCCGCGAGGTCAGGCGCGAGCGCGGGTACGACGTATCGCATGTCGTCGCGGGTCGGTGGCTGGCCGCCGAGGTAGTGCTCCCACATCGCCTCGGCGGACTCGCGCCGCAGCGTGGGTGACAGGGCATGCATCGAGTGGGCGCGATCCCGCGAGCGCGGTGTGCGACTGTCCAGGGCCGGGCAGGTGAGGGACTGCAGGGCGAGGGAGCGACCGCTGTCCCGGGCCGACAGCGCCAGCCCTGCGGCCAGGGACGCCCCCGCGCTCGACCCGTGCACCGCGACCCGATCCGCGTCGATACCCGGCAGGGCGCGCAGGCCCTCGAGTGCCCGACGTGCGTCATCGAGCGCCGCCGGTGCGGGGTGCTCGGGGGCCAGTCGGTAGGCGACGCTCACGGTGCAGATGCCGTGGTCCGCGGCGAGCGGCCCCGCGATTCGCTCCGCGCCGAGTGGTCCCCCGACGATGAATGCCCCGCCGTGGAAGGCGAGCACGACGGGCAACGGATCCAGGACACCGATCGGCCGCCACATCAGGGCGTCGATTCCGCCCACCTGGACATCGATGATGACGACGTCATCACGCGGCCATCGAGGTGCGGGTCCGCCGGACTCGCGCATGTAGCCGTCGTAGAGCTCGCACACGGCAGCAACGTCGCGATAGTCGACATCGGGGGCAGGATGCGCGGCAAGCCAGTCCGCGATCTCGGAATC
>JALQSY010000141.1 GCA_023264215.1 Candidatus Nanopelagicales bacterium | reverse complement strand
CCGGCTACGTCCCGCCTATCAGAAGCTCGTGACCGTCACCAAGGACGTGACCGAGGCGCAGGGCCTGCTGCAGACTGCCCTGGACCTGAGTGCTGCCGGATACGGCGAACTCGAAGCGACCTCGAAGGCGCTCTCGGCTGCAGCGAACGGAAACTTCACCGCCCTGCAGCGATTGAAGGTGCCGATCGATCAGAACGCGCTCGCCGCGAAGGACTTCGACGCCGCTGTTGCATCGCTGAACCGGACCGTGGGAGGCCAGGCGGCAGCCGCAGCGCAGACCTACGCCGGCCAGATGGATCGCATCACCGTCGCCGTCGGCGAGGCCCAGGAGGCGATCGGGTACTCCCTGCTGAACGCCCTGGACCGGATGACCGGCAAGATGGGCGGCACCGGAGGCGTGCAGGACGTCATCGTCAAGAGCGGCGAGGCCATCGCTGAGTTCGTGGACGGCGTCGCCTTGACCGGCGACCAGGTCGGGCGCCTCGTGCTGCAGATGGCACGCCTGACCACGTTCGGGCTCGTCCCGGCCGAGCGGCAGTTCAGCACGCTGGACGCCACGATCGGCATCCTCAAGGGCCAGCTGGCGCTGCTTGTCGGCCCCTTGGTCACGCTGATGATGTACCTGGAGGAATTGGGCATCATCAACTCGGATACCGGCGACGAGACCCGCAAGATGACCTCGGCGACCGTCGCGAGCGCCGTCGCTGCAGGCAAGGCGCAGGGCCGCATCGGCGACCTGGCCGACGAGACCGAGAACGCGGGCAACAAGGCCTGGTACGCGACGCAGTCCTACCTGGCGTTCTACGAGTCCCTCGTGAAGGGCCAGCAGGCCGCGCAGAGCGACTTCGCCAACACGTCCGGCACCGTCTCCTCGGCCATCGCCGAGGGTGCGCGCACTGGCGGCGTCGCCGACTTCTGGGACAACCTGCGGCAGAAGTACGGCGAGGCAGCCAAGGCCGCTAGCAGCGCTGGCTCGTCAGGATCGAAGGCTGCCGACGACCTGGCAGTGAAGTGGAGAGCCGCTGCGGCATCCGTCGGTGCCGACCTCGATGGCCTGGTGGTCTCCTTCGGCGGCGGCGGCACCGTCATCGCCTCGGGCCTGGTCGATGCGTTCAATACGCGGCTAGAGGCCTTCAAGGGCATCGTGTCCGCGCAGATGGGCATCATCAAGCAGGCGCAGGACGCGATCGACTCCTACTCGCAGTCCATCACCGACTCGATCATCGGGAAGGTCAACTTCTCCACGACGGACCCGACGACGGGCGTCCCGCTGACGCCTGAGCAGATCGTGCAGATGATCCTCGGCGACATCACGAACCAGCAGAACGCGGTGACCGCGATCGGGCAGATCGCGACGCAGATCCCGCCAGCGCTGACGCAGCAGATCATGGCGCTGCCGCCTGACGCGGCGATCGCGCTCGCGAACTACCTGGCCGCGAATCCTGCCCTGGTCGAGCAGTTGACCGCGAACTTCAACGCGCTGGCGACGGCGACGAAGACCCTGCTTGGCGACCCGATGGCCGTCGCGTTCGCAACGATCGGCAACCGGTCGGCCGTGTCAATGATCGCCGACGCGAAGGGCAAGATCGGCGAATCCGCCGAGTCTTTCCAGAACTTCGTCAAGTCCAAGCTGAACACCGACATCACCGTGCGGGTGCACTGGGCGGCTGACGACCCGCCGAAGCCGAATGGGCGCGCGATGGGCGGCTCGGTAAGCGCCGGGGTGCCGGTCCTCGTCGGGGAGCGGGGCATGGAGATGTTCGTCCCGTCGGTCGACGGCTCCATCATCCCGAACCATGACCTGTCGATGGCAGGCGCATCCGCGGGCGGGAACACGTACCAGATCACCGTGCAGGCTGGGGTCGGTGACCCGCGCGCGATCGGCAAGACTGTCGTGGAGGCCATCACCCTGTTTGAGCGATCGTCCGGCCCCGTGTTCGCGAGGGCCTGATGCCCGTCCAGGTCCAGATCGCCTTCAACCTGTCGGCGAACGCGGTCGGGAACTACCTCACCCTTGACGACACGACGAAGGGCAAGCTGAACGACGCGACGTACCCGCTCGCGGGCGACGTCCTGGTCGACGTGACCTCCACGGTGCGGGACATCTCGGTGCGCCGTGGCCGCAGCCGCACGTTGGAGAAGTTCACCGCTGGCCTCGCGCAGGTGACGCTCGACAATCGATCGCGCCTGTACGACCCGACCTACACGGCTGGCCTGTACTACGGCTCGATCGTTCCGCGCAAGCAGGTGCGGATCAGCCGCGACGGCCGTGCGATCTATTCCGGGAACGTGGAGTCGTGGTCGTGGGACTACGACATCGGCGGCGACGCGGTCGCGGATGTGCAGGCGGTCGACGGGTTCGCGGCCCTCGCCCAGGCGGACATGCAGGCGGGCACCGCGGTCGGGTCGACACCTGGTGCGCGCATCGGCACCGCCCTGAACTACGCTGGCTGGCCTGCCGCGAGCCGAGCGCTGTCGACAGGGAACGCGACCCTGGACTCCGACGTCGTCGGTGATGGGGTCAACGTACTGGCGTACATTCAGAAGGTCGAGCAGTCGGAGCCCGGCGCGTTCTTCATCAGCAAGAACGGCTTGGCGACGTTCCTGTCCCGCGGGCAACTGCAGGACCCGACGTCGTCGGGCGCGGTATTCGGCGGCACTGCGGGCATCCCGTTCGTCGAGTACAAGGCAGCGTCCCTGACCGACGAGATGAAGAACACGGTCGCGGTGACGTACACCGCCGGGTCAGTGTCCGGCGGCACGGCGACCGCGACGGACACCGCCTCGCTGCAGGCCTACGGCCAGATCGACTACACGCTCGACACGGTGCTGTCGGGAGGGCTGCAGGCGCAGCGCCTGGCCGATTGGCTCGTGTCCAGCTACAAGGACCCCAAGTACCGCATCGACTCGATCACGGTCCTGATGGAGTCGATCAGCAGCGCGCAGCAGATCCAGGTGCTCGACATCGAGCTTGGCGACGTCGTCACCGTGACGGTGTCGCTGCCGAACGTGGCGAGCGTCGGGACGGCGGTCACGCAGCTGCTGACCATCGATGCGGTGGAGCACAAGATCGAGCCGGATCAGCACTACGTCACGTTCACGATGAGCGAGGCGACGACGGGATTCGTCCTCAACGACGCGACGTTCGGCGTCCTGAACATCAGCAGGCTCGGCTTCTAGGAGGAGCGTTGGCTATCAAGAACAGTTGGGCGAGCGGCGAGGTGCTGCTCGCAGCTGACCTCACGGACACGTTCAAGGGCGTGTTCGTCAACGCCCAGACGGCGACGTCGTACACCTTCGGCACCGCTGACGGGTTCGTGACCCTGTCGAACGCTTCCGGCGGGACGGCGACGATCCCGACGAACGCGACCGCGCCGTTCAACACTGGCGCCGTCATCGGCGTGATGAACGCCGGCACCGTTGGGTCGTTCACGATCGGCACCGCGGCGGGCGTGACGTTGAACGCGCTGAGCGGCACGACGTCGCTCGCGCCGCTGGAGTCCGCGACGCTGGTGAAGCTGGGGACGAATACTTGGCAGTTGGCGAAGGGTGGTGGTCTCCCAAAAGCCGTTGCTAGCGCCACGACGGGCGCGCCGGGGACGGTGACGAGCGGGTCGACCACGACATACGTGTTCAAGGGCAGCGGCTCGATCACGTTCAGCGCGTCCGGCAGCGTCGAGATCCTCGTCGTCGCTGGCGGCGGCGGCGGGATGACGGGCTCAAACGGGGCCAGCTATCAGGCGAGCGGCGGCGGCGCAGGCGGCGTCCTGTCGGTCGCTACCGCATACGTGCCGGCTGGGTCCGCGCTGACGGTGTCGGTCGGCGGCGGCGGCGCTGCGGCAACTCCCGGCTCGTTCTCCTCGATGGGGTCCTACTACGCCGTCGGCGGCGGCGCCGGATTCAACAACGCCGGCGGCCTGGTGTCGATCGCGATGATCGGCGGCTCGGGCGCTGGCGGCCCCGGCGGCGGCGCGTATACGGCGACGGGCGCGGCCGGGATCAGCGGCCAGGGCAATGCGGGCGGCGCCGGGCTAACCACAAACGCCTACGGCGGCGGCGGTGGCGGGGGAGCGGGAGCCGTCGGCGGCACCGCTGTCACGACAGTCGGCGGCGCTGGAGGCAACGGGGCGACCTCGACGATCCTGTCGACGACCGACGCATCCGCGCAGTCCGTCGGTCAGGTGTCGGGCGGCCTCGTCTACTACGGCGGCGGCGGCGGCGGGTACGGCACCACGGCGAACGGGGCCGCGGGCCTGGGTGGCGGGGGAGGCACGACGACGGCGAACGGCACCGCCAATACCGGCGGCGGCGGCCGTGGTGGCACTGGCGGCGCTGGCGGCAGCGGTCTGGTTCTCATAAAGGTTGGATGACATGCCCTACTTCGCACACTGTCCAGGCGGCGTCGTCAGCAAGGTTGAGCGCATCGACCGATCCGTGATGCTCGATCCGAGCGGGAACGAGTCCGAGCCCCTCGGTCAGGCGTTCCTGGCTGGCCTGTATCCGGGCACCGACCCGGCCGACTACGTCCTCACCCACTACCCGGTCGGGCAGCCGACCCCGTACCCGCGCGGCAAGTACGCGGGCATCGGAGACCTGTGGAACGGCAGCGAGTTCACGGAGCCCACGCCATGACCATCAACAACCCCGCCCAGGTCCTCACCCTGCTGAGCATCGGCACCGTGATCCTCGGCGCGCTGTTCTGGATCATCGACTCCCGCCTCGGCAAGGTGATGCGCGAGTTCCAGCCGAACGGTGGCGCATCCGTGCGCGATCAGTTGAACCGCATCGAGAAGAAGGTCGAGGCCGTCGAGGCGAAGGTCGACGGGCACATCGACTGGCACATGAACCAGAAAG
>JALQSY010000140.1 GCA_023264215.1 Candidatus Nanopelagicales bacterium | reverse complement strand
GCCAGCGGTCGTAGCCGGGCAGGTCGGTGGTGAGGGCTCCGATGCGCGGCAGATCGAATGCCGGCTCCGCGAGCATCCAGCCCCCCACCTCGTCGAGGCGTCCGGTGAGGATGTTGAGCACGTGGATGAGCCAGTACGCCGTCGTGCCGAACTCGGTCTGGCACACACCGAGTCGCGCGTACACCGCTGCCCTGCGTGCCGATGCGAAGTCGCGCGCCAGACGGCGGATCGTGTCGGCAGGGACGCCCGTGCGCCGCTCGGCGTCCTCGGGCGTCACATGGCGGACCATCGCGGCGACCGCGTCGATGCCGTCGACGTAGGAGTCCGCGCGGCCGGGGTTGGCCAGGCCCTCCTCCACGATCACGTGCGCCATCGCGGCGAGCAGGAACGCATCGGTGCCCGGGCGGATGAAGACGTGCTCATCGGCGATGTCAGCGGTCTCGGTGCGGCGCGGATCGACGACGACGAGCCGGCCGCCCCGCTCGCGCAGGCGCTCCAGCCGCCTCTTGATGTTGGGCGCGGTCATGATCGAGCCGTTGGAGACCAGCGGATTGCCGCCGACGACGAGCAGGAAGTCGGTGCGATCGACATCGGGCACCGGGAGCAGCAGCGGCGAGCCGAAGAGCAGGTGCGACAGCAGGTGCTGGGGCTGCTGGTCGACGCTTGCCGCGGAGTAGCGGTTGCGGGTGCCGAGGGCCGACAGCAGCTGCGGGATGTAGATGATCGGCGCCCAGCCGTGGGTGATGGGGTTGCCGAGGTAGAAGCCGATGGCGTCGCCGCCGTGGCGCTCGCGGATCTCCATCAGCCGGTCGCCGACGAGGTCGAAGGCCTGCTCCCAGGAGATCTCCTGCCAGGTGTCGCCCACGCGGCGCACCGGACGGCGCAGGCGATCGGGATCGTGGGTGAGGTCCTGCAGCGCGACGCCCTTGGGGCACAGGTAGCCCTGGCTGAAGGGATCGTCCGCGTCACCGCGAATGCCGGTGACGCGACCCGCCTCGACGGTGATCTCCAGGCCGCACGAGGCCTCGCACAGATTGCACGATCGGTAGTGGACCGACATGGCCCGAGCCTAGGTGCACACGGAGCGGGCCGCACGGGGGTAGCGTCGGAGCGTGCCCGCACGCGACCTCCGGCTCGGCCGCAATCGCGGCTGGGCGACGGCGCTGACCGCTGTCACCGTCGCGGTCGGCGTGATCCTCGCCGTGCGCGGCTTCCGCGGCTCCCCGCCGCTGATCCTGCTCGGCGGATTCCTCGTCGTCGCGGGCATCCTCGGCTACGCCCGCGCCATGCGGCCCTGGCTCCTCGACGAGCGCGGGCTCTCCCTGGCCGGCAACCGCCGCCTGGACTGGTCCGACGTCAACCGCATCCAGGTCATCGCGACCACCCCCAAGGGGGCGGGCAAGGGCATGCCCCGCGTCGACCTGCACCTGTACACCCCGCACCGCAAGGCATCGCTCCTGCTGCTGTCGCGCAAGGATGCCGCAAAGGTGACGGCACTGCTCCACGATCGCCTGCCCGCCGACGTCGACGGGCGCAACACGCTCTGGCTCATCGACAACGCGTGGAAGCACGTGCTGTGAGCACCGCCCCGGCGCGGATCGGGCTGGCCGGCTGGAGCGAGGCGGTGAGCAAGCACCGGTCGTACTTCCCCGGCACGGGCTCGGGACTGGCGCGCTACGCCGCGACCTTGTCCACGGTCGAGGTCAATGCGTCGTTCTATCGCGCCGTCCGCGCCGAGACGTTCGCGTCCTGGGCCGAGCAGACGCCCGACGGATTCCGGTTCAGCGTCAAGATCAACCGCGCGATCACCCATGCCGCGCGCCTGTCGGCCAACGCCAAGCTCGACCAGGCGCTCGCTCCGATGATGAGCCTGGGCACCAAGCTGATCGCCGTACTCATCCAGCTCCCGCCCACGCTGGCCTTCGACGCCGACCGCGACGCTGCCTTCCTGGCCCGGCTGAGGGCCGCCTACGCCGGGATGGTCGCCTGGGAGCCCCGACACCCCTCGTGGGACTCCCCCGCCGCCGCAGACCTGCTCGCCGGTCACGGCATCACCCGGGTGCTCACCGAGGTGCCCGGGCCCGGCACGCCCCGACCCCCGGGAGGGGCCTACGTCCGGCTCCACGGCACGCCCCGGCGCTACTACAGCGCGTACTCCGCGGCCGACCTCGCGGCCCTGGCCGCCTGGCTGCCCGGCGCGGGGCAGCCCGCCATCGTGATCTTCGACAACACCGCCAGCTCGGCCGGCGTGCGCAATGCCCTGGAGCTGAAGGAACTCCTGAGCTAGGACGACGCGCTGCGCGCACGCCATGCTTCGCGTGCGGCGGTCCACGCGCCGGTGCACCACAGCGCCCACACGACAAGCACCGGCTGGAAGATCAGCCGCACGCCGCGCGCCAGATCGCTGTCGAGCCCGAAGGCGTCACGCGCTTCGATGAACTGCCAGATGTTGCCCGGGAAGACGATGACGAAGAATGCCGCGACGATCCAACCCACCGTTGCAAGGTGACGGCCGCCGAGGATGAGCGCAAGACCGAGAGCGATCTCCACGACACCGGATGCGTACACGACGAACTCGGGGGCGGGCATCCACGGCGGCACCTGCGCGGTGAACTCGTCCGTGGCGATGAAGTGGCCGACCCCCGCGAAGAGCAGGAAGGCCGCGAGCACGAGGCGGGCGATCGTGGGGAGCACACCACGATGATCCCGTGTCCGCGCCAATGCGCCACCGCGCAGCGGTATTCGGGCTACATTCGTCGCGATGGACTGGGTCAAGACCCTCGGCATCGCGGTGCTCCTGCTGGCGTCCTTCACCGCGGGGATCTGGCTTGCCATCGCCCGGCCCGGGCCGATCCTGCCCTGGGAGAGCGCGCCCGTCGTCGCCGAGGTCACGCCGACACCCTCGACGACATCCGCCGAACCGTCGCCCACGATCCGCACGCCCTACACCGGTGAGGTGCTCGCGTTCGGCGACTACGTCCTCATCAGTGCCAAGCGCTGCCTCAAGAAGCTCGACTACGAGATCGATGCGACGACCGAACGTCGCGTGACCGACGCCGCGGTAGACCTGCGTGCGCGCGGCGATGACATCCCCGGCGGCGTACTCGTCCACCTCGGCGCCAACGGCGGGGCCACGGCCGCCGATCTCGACGCGATCATGCAGATCCTCGGGCCCGACCGCACCGTCGTCTGGACGACGATCCAGATCCCCGATGACCCCGCGCGATACACGTTCGAGCAGGACACCAACGCCGCGATCGCGGGCCTGGCCGAGAACTACCCCAACGTCCGGGTGTTCAGCTGGAACGCCATGTCCCCCACGAACCCGGACTGGCTCAACGCCGACGGCAGCATGACCAAGCTCGGCTGCCAGGCCTTCGCCGACTTCGCCGACCGGGTGATGCGGGCCTAGTCGACGGGGCTAGTCCTGCGAGCGGACGATCCAGACCTTGCGCAGGGGCTCGGTGATCACCCACGTGGTCTCGTCGTCCGGGTGCAGCACGCCGACGACCCCGGGAGCGAGCTCGATGACGTTGCCGTGCTGATCGGTCACCGTCCCGCGCCCGGAGATCACGACGAAGATCTCGTCGTCGAAGGTGTCGGTCGAGGTGCCGGCCGAGTGCTCCCAGACCCCCACCTCGAATCCCGCGTCGGACCACACCTCGGCGATCGCGGTGCTCACCCCGGGGGTCACGGATTTCTCCGCCGGCAGATCCGACCACTCGGTCGCGATGTCGGCGGCTGTGAAGGACTGGATCATGACCGCAATCTAGACGACCCGGTGATGCGCCGCGCGGCGGCGACGTACCCTGGTGCCCTCCGGCGGGGGCGGTCGCCCCTCCGGCTCGGGCCGAGGAGGGACATGAGCGATCAGTCGATGCCGCTGACGCCACCGACGGCGCCGATCGACGACATCTTCGCCTTCTGCAATCACATCGCCTGGCAGGCCGGCGGCCCGGTGCTCATCCACGACAGCAGCTGGGGGGTGGTCGCCTACTCCACCCTCAACCAGCCGGTCGACGAGGGGCGACGGGCCATCATCCTGCGGCGCACGGTGCCCGACTCGGCGGCCGAGGAGGAGATCATCGACTTCGCCTCGCGCCACTTCGAATCCGGCGTCGAGACCTTCGAGATCCCCGCTTATGAGGGGCTCCAGGGCCGACGCATCGTGGCTCCCGTGCGCATGCTCGGCATCCACGTCGGATCCATCTGGATCGCCGAGTCGGCGGGCCCGCTCCACCCCGATGTCCTGGCGATGGCGCGCCAGGCCGCCAAGGAGGCCTCGCTGTATTTCCAGCTCCGCGAGGACCTGCGACGGGTGGAGTCCGATCGCTTCACGCGGATGCTGCTCGAGGGAACGCAGGACGAGGCGCTGCTAGCGCAGTACCTCGGGGTGCCGCGCACCACGGCGTTCCGCGTCATCTCGATCTGGCACGGCGGCAACGCCGACCTCCGCGAGCAGGTGCGCGAGGTCAGCCGCATCGTGGCCGAACAGCAGCCGGCGGCGTACCTCAGCATCGACTGCGATGAGTGCATCTGCTTCGCCTTCTACTCTCCCGACGCCCCCTCGGACGTCAACGAGTCGGTGCGCGCCTTCGGCAGCACCATGGTCTCCGCCGACGAGCGCCTCCTCGTCGGCGCCGGGCGACTCACCACGCGCCTCGCTCACGCTGCCCAGTCCAAGGCCGACGCCGAGAAGGTGATCGCCTACCTGCGGCACACCCCCGGCGAGCGCGTGGCCAGCGTCAACAGCCTCAGCGCGCAGATCACCCTGATGCGCCTGGTCGAGATCCTCGATGCGCAGTTCGAGCCGCTGCCCGACTCACTGCGACCGCTGTCCATGCTCCAGCAGGATGATCTCGACGAGGCGCTGCGCACCCTCGA
>JALQSY010000013.1 GCA_023264215.1 Candidatus Nanopelagicales bacterium | reverse complement strand
GGCCGCAGCGGCGAGACGCCGATGATCATCACTCGGGGTGGCACGACCCTCGAGCAGCGATCCATCGTGACGACGCTCGACGATGTCGCGGCGGACGCGAAGGCCGCCAAGCAGGCAGGTCCGGGACTGGTCGTCATCGGCGAGGTCGTCGAGCAGCGCGAACGCATGGCGTGGTTCGACGTCAAGCCGCTCTTCGGATGGCGGGTGCTCGTGCCGCGGACGCAGGATCGCTCCGATGACCTGCTCGATCGCCTCGTCCGCTTCGGCGCGATCCCGGTCGAGGTCTCGACCATCAGCGTCGAGCCGCCGAGGACTCCGCAGCAGATGGATCGCGCCGTTCACGGCCTGGTCTCGGGCCGTTACGAGTGGATCGGGTTCACCAGCGTCAATGCCGTCCGCGCTGTGCGCGAGAAGCTCGAGCAGTACGGCCTGGACGCGCGATCGTTCGCCGGCCTCAAGGTGGCTGCGGTCGGCGCCGACACCGCATCGGCTCTGGTGTCCTTCGGGGTCCAGCCCGACCTCGTCCCCGAGGGGGCGACGTCCACCCAGGCCCTTCTCGAGGAGTGGCCGCCGTACGACGAGCTCGTCGATCCGATCAACCGGGTGTTCCTGCCCCGCGCGGACATCGCGACCGAGACCCTGGCGGCCGGCCTCGCCGAGCTCGGCTGGGAGGTCGAGGACGTCA
The DNA here is from genome assembly GCA_023264215.1 of Candidatus Nanopelagicales bacterium. The sequence continues at coordinate 19,986 of JALQSY010000013.1, read as the reverse complement.
CCGCGTACCGCACGGTGCGTGCCGCGCCCCCGCCGGCGCAGACCCGGGAGGCGATCAAGTCCGGTGGCTTCGACGCCGCGCTGTTCACCTCGAGCAGCACCGTCCGCAACCTCGTCGGCATCGCCGGCAAGCCCCATGCGACCACCATCATCGCGTGCATCGGCCCGCAGACGGCGAAGACCGCCGAGGAGCACGGGCTGCGCGTCGACGTGCTCGCCGACGACCCGACACCGCTCGCGCTCGCCGAGGCGCTCGCGGCTCACGGCGAGGAGCTGCGAGTCGCCGCCATCGAGGCCGGAGAGGTCTCCTGGCGGCCGAGCCGTCGTCGCGCGGCGGCGCGGCGCAAGGCCACCTGAGTGCGGCGTCCATGAGCGGCGATGACGATCGCACGGTCGTCCACGTGCTGCGCCACGGTGAGGTCCACAACCCCACCGGCGTCCTCTACGGCCGACTGCCGGACTTCCACCTGTCCGATCGCGGCCGGGCGATGGCCGATCGCGCCGCCGAGGCGCTGGCCGGCCGGGATATCGCGCGCGTCGTGGCCTCGCCGCTGGACCGGGCCCAGGAGACGGCCGCGCCGATCGCCGCCGTCCACGGCCTGGAGATCGCCACGGACCCCCGGGTGATCGAGGCCGGCAATGTCTTCGAAGGCCAGCGCGTGGGGGTCGGCGACGGCGTTCTACGCCAGCCACGCGCCTGGCGACACCTGTGGAATCCGTTCACGCCCTCCTGGGGTGAGCCCTACGTCGATCTCGCTGATCGCATGACCGAGGCGATCCACGACGCGCGCGATGCCAGTCGCGGACGCGAGACCGTCATCGTCAGCCATCAACTCCCCATCTGGATCGCCCGGCTCCATGCCGAGGACCGGCGGCTGTGGCACGACCCGCGTCGCCGCGAGTGCTCGCTCGCCTCGCTCACCTCGTTCGAGTTCGACGGCGACCGGCTCGCGTCGATCGCCTACAGCGAGCCAGCGGCCGATCTGCTGCCGGGCGCCCAGGGCCGTGGTGCCTGATCCGGTGCCTCATGTGACGATCGGGATATGCGACGTCGCCTGATCCCACTGCTCGCCGCGCTGTGGCTGGTCACCGCCTGCGGTGCCGCCTCGGGCAGCGACGCGGGGCCCGACACGGCATTCGTGGCGGGGGACGGGTCGATCGTCCTCATCGCCCCATCGGAGCGTGGTCCGGCACCCGATCTCGTAGGCGACACCCTCGAAGGCGGCGAGTTCCGGCTGCGCGATCACCTCGGTGAGGTCGTGGTGCTGAACGTCTGGGCGTCCTGGTGCGCTCCCTGTCGAGCCGAGGCTCCGGTGCTGGAGTCCGTCTGGCAGCAGGTCAGGGACCAGGGTGTGCAGTTCGTCGGGCTCGACACCCGAGACACCGTGGAGGCGGCACTGGCCTTCCTGGACGCGTACGACATCACCTACCCCAATGTCATCGACGAGGACGGCCGCCTGCAGTTGCTCTTCAGCGACACCCTGCCCCCGCAGGCGATCCCCTCGACGCTCGTCGTCGACCGCCAGGGGCGCGTGGCCGGCCGGATCATCGGCCGTGCCACCGAGTCGACGCTGCGCGCGCTGATCGAGGAAGCCAAGAAGTCGTAGGCTGACACGGTGGGGATCGCCGAGACGGTCGCGAGCGGGAGCCTGATCCTGGCCATGCTCCTGGCCTTCGCCGCGGGCGTCGTATCGTTCGCGAGCCCCTGCGTCCTGCCCCTCGCTCCGGGGTACCTGTCCTACGTCACCGGCCTCACCGGCGCGGAGCTGGCGGGGGAGGAGGGGCGAAGCGGAGGGACGGGCGCGCAGGCGCGCAGCGCCACCGCCCTCGCGGTGAAGAGCAAGGTCCTGCTCGGGAGCGTGCTCTTCGTCCTGGGCTTCTCGATCGTCTTCGTGTCGTACGGGCTGCTCTTCGGCGGCCTCGGATCGCTGCTCCTGGAATACCAGGCGGTCATCAGTCGCGTCCTCGGCGTCATCGTCATCCTCATGGGCCTGTCCTTCATGGGGGTCCTGCCGGGGATGCAGCGCGAGTGGCGCATGCATCGCATGCCGACCTACAGCGTCTGGGGAGCGCCCGTGCTCGGGGTGCTCTTCGGCCTGGGCTGGACTCCGTGCATCGGACCCGCGCTGACGGCGGTGCAGAGCCTGGCGTTCACCGAGGCCAGTGCCGCTCGCGGCGCGCTGCTCTCACTGGTCTACTGCCTCGGGCTCGGCCTGCCATTCATCCTGCTCGGCCTGCTCTTCCGTCAGGCCGCGGGCACGCTCGCCTGGGTCCGCCAGCACTACGTGCTGATCATGCGCGTCGGCGGGATCCTGCTCGTCGCCATCGGCGTGCTGCTCGTGACCGGAGTGTGGGACTCGATCACCATCTGGATGCGCACCCTGGTCCCCGGCTTCGAGACGCCGATCTAGCCCCGGGCGGTACCTCGGAGCGCGGGGGCATGGCCCGCGAGGCACACTAAAGAGACGATGACCGCGACCACCGACCTGCCCGCCGCGCAGCCGGCCGCCCCGCCGCCGCTCGGCGGCGTGGGCTTCGTCCGCTGGTGCTGGCGGCAGCTCACGAGCATGCGCGTCGCCTTGATCCTGCTCTTCCTCCTCGCGATCGCGGCCATCCCCGGCTCGGTCCTCCCCCAGCGCGGCACCGACCCGATTCGCGTCAACGAGTGGATCGAGGGCAACCCGACCTGGGGGCCGCTCCTGGATCGACTCGGCTTCTTCGATGTCTACGCCGCCCCGTGGTTTGCCGCGGTCTACCTGCTCCTGTTCGTCTCCGTCATCGGCTGCGTCCTGCCCCGCACCCGGCTGCACTGGCGTGCGCTGCGCAGCGAGCCCCCACCGCCGCCTCGGCACCTGGACCGCATGCCCGAGCACCGGACCTGGGCCGTGGACCTGCCGTCAGCGGCTGTGCTCGATCGCGCCGCGCAGGACCTGTCCCGACGTCGCTGGCGCGTGGCGCGCGGCGACGGCTGGGTCTCGGCCGAGAAGGGCTACTGGCGCGAGACCGGCAACCTGCTCTTCCACGCGTCGCTCATCGCCCTGCTCATCGCCGTGGGATACGGCGCGCTCTTCGGCTGGCGCGGCAACGTCATCGTCCGCGAGGGCAGCGGCTTCTCCGACACCCTCACCCAGTACGACGCCTGGGGCGGCGGACGGCTGGTGGACCCGGCGGATCTGCCACCCTTCGCCTTCGTGCTCGACGACTTCCGCGTGGAATTCGAACGCGGTGAGGCTCAGCGCGGAGCCCCCCGGCTCTTCGAAGCCGATCTGACCCTGTGGCCGACGCCGTCGGCGGATCCGGAGTCCGTCATGGTCCGCGTCAACGAGCCGCTCAGCGTCGACGGCGCCAAGATCTTCCTCGTCGGACACGGCTACGCGCCCGAACTGCGCCTCACCGATGCCCTCGGTCGCGTCGTTCACGACGAGGGCGTCGTCTTCCTGCCCCAGGATGGCAACCTCACGTCCACCGGTGTCCTCAAGGCCCCGGATGCGACTCCGTCGATCGGCATCGAGGGGCTGTTCCTGCCGACCGCGGCGGTCGACGACATCCGCGGTCCGCACTCGACCTTCCCGGAGGCCGACGACCCGGCGGTCTTCCTGTCGGCATGGGCGGGGGACCTCGGGCTGGATTCGGGGATCCCGCAGAGCATCTACCGGCTCGACACGGAGGGCATGACGCAACTGGGCATCGATGCGCTGCGAGTGGGAGACAGCTGGGACCTGCCCGGAGGCAACGGCACGGTGGAGTTCACCGGCCTGAGCCGCTGGGCGTCGTTCCAGATCGCGCATGATCCGGGCAAGGAGGGCGCGCTGGCGGCGTCGATCGTCGCCCTGGTCGGCTTGATGATGTCCCTGTTCATCCAGCGTCGGCGGGTGTGGGTCCGCGCGAGCGAGGACGACCAGGGGACTACGTTGGTATCGGTGGCAGGCCTGGCCCGCAGCGACGAGGCCGACCTCGGGCCCGAAGTGGACATGGTGGCCGATGCCGTCGTGGGAAGGAGTGAGCGCTCGTGACGTCCGCGTCCCTGGCTGAGTGGAGCAATCTCGCCGTCTACTCCTGCATGCTCGTGCTCGTCGGCGCCCTGGTGGCGTTCGCGGTGAGCTTCGCCGCACGGGGCCGGCGCGTCATCGCCCCGGCCCCCGCCTACGCCGGCGTCGGCGCGCCGGGGAGGCCCGACGGGTCGGCCAAGCCGCCCCTGTCGGGCGCGATCGACGGCCCCCCCGAGGTCGACAGCGTGACCGAACCGGGTCGACGCGCGGGCAACGTCGCCATGGCGCTCACCTGGCTCGGAGCGGGCCTGCTCCTGCTCGGGCTCGTCCTGCGGGGCCTCTGGGCGGGTCGCGCGCCGTGGGGCAACATGTACGAGTTCTCGCTCGCCTGGACATTCGGGATCCTGGCGGTCTTCCTCGCCGTATCCCTGCGCCGCGACATCCGCTGGCTGGGACTGCCGGTCGTCTTCCTCAGCATCCTCAGCCTGGGGCTGGCCGTGACGGTCCTGTACACCGAAGCCGCGCAGCTGGTGCCCGCACTGCGCTCGTGGTGGCTCATCATCCACGTCGCGTCCGCGATCATCTGCGGCGGCGCCTTCACCGTCGCCGCGGCGATCTCGGTGCTCTACCTCTGGCGCGATCGCGCCGAGCGGAAGGGCACCGTGACGGGCGTCGTCGCGTCACTGCCTGACGCTTCCCGCCTGGACACCCTCGCCTATCGGATCCTCGCCTTCGCGTTCCCGCTGTGGACCTTCGCGGTCATCAGCGGTGCGATCTGGGCCGAGTACGCATGGGGCCGCTACTGGGGCTGGGATCCCAAGGAGACGTGGGCGTTCATCACCTGGGTGATCTACGCGGGATACCTGCACGCGCGGTCGACGGCGGGCTGGCGGGGCCGCCGGGCGGCGTACATCTCCCTGCTCGGCTTCGCGTCGTTCCTCATCAACTACTTCGGCGTCAACATCTTCGTCAACAGCCTGCACTCGTACGCGGGCCTCTAGGCGGGGGCCTGGCCCTGCGCCTGCCCATCCGCCTCGCCGCGGCGCCGCTTCATGCGCTCGACCCAGGCGTCGTCGCCGATCTGGCGCAGGAAGGCCGGGTCGTCGTCGGGGGCCACGGGCCCGCGCCGGCGACGTCGCCCCTGCCCCTTCGGCCGGCCGGCGAGGAGCCACAGCAGCCCGCCGAGGAGCGGGATCAGCACGACGATGAGCAGCCACACGAACTTCGGCAGGGTGCGCACGCTCGATCCCGACGTGCGCAGCACGTCGACGATGAACCAGATGTAGACCGCAAGCCCGAGCAGGGCTGCGACGACTCTGATCATGCTGACCTCCTACGGACACGATAACCCCCGTGCTGCCGGGTCGCTCGTGCGCGCCTAGCGTTGGGGGGGTGCGTGGTATCGCGGTCTACACGGGCCTTCGAATCGCCCTGCTGGCGGGTGTCTGGCTGCTGATCCAGGTGGTCACCCCCATGCGGGGCCTGCTGGCCATCGCGGTGGCGCTGGTGATCTCCGGCGTCATCAGCTTCATCGTCCTGGACCGCTCGCGCGATCGTGCGAGCGCGGGCCTGGCCGGTGCGTTCGGGCGGATCAATGACCGGATCGAGCGCAGTCGCACCGCCGAGGACTGGGACGATCCACCGGCACCCGCGTCAGGACCAGGCGATGCCGAGCCCCAGCAGGATGCCGTAGGCGAGCACGACCAGGCCGGTGCCCTGGAGCACGGGCACCAGGGCGCGTCCGTGGACCCCGCGGCAGACCGACGCGACGGGGGCGATGGCGAGCAGGGCGGCGGCCATGCCGATCCAGGCAAAGGTCAGCCCCAGGCCGGCGGGTAGCGCGAGCGGCGGGATCACCGCGAATCCCGCGACGACGAGCGCGACGTAGGCGACGCGCGTCGGGCGATCACCCAGGCGTACGGCGAGCGTGATCTTGCCCGCCTCGGCATCGGTGGGGATATCGCGCAGGTTGTTGGCCACGAGCACCGCGCAGGCCAGGGCTCCGACGCCGATGCCCGACACCCACGCCGCCGTTGGGATGGTGAGTGTCTGGACGAACGTCGTACCCACCACGGGCACCAGCCCGAAGAACACGAAGACGAAGACCTCGCCGAGGCCCAGGTAGCCGTAGGGACGTGGGCCGCCGGTGTACAGCCACGCGGCCAGGAGCGACACGGCGCCGACCGCCAGCAACCACCACCGGCCCGTCAGTGCCACGAGTTCCACGCCCGCGACACCCGAGATCCCCAGGCACACGAGTGCGGCATTGCGCACGTGCAGGGGAGGTGCGAGTCCCTGGCCGACCAGCCGCACCGGTCCGACGCGGTCGTGATCGGTGCCGCGGACCCCGTCGCTGTAGTCGTTCGCGTAGTTGGCGCCGACCTGTGCCGCGACCATCACGATGAGAGCCAGGAGCGCGCGTAGCGGGTCCAGGGCCCCGAGCGAAGCAGCGACACCGGTGCCCACCGCGATGGGTGCGACCGCCGCGCCGAGCGTGCGCGGGCGTGCGCCGGCGACCCATTCGCGCGCGGATGCCATGTGCCCTCCTGATCAGTCGCCCGCGGCACGCAGGGCGAGGCGGTCGATCTTGCCATTGGGCAGCAGCGGCAGGGAGTCGACGGGGATGACACGGGGTCGGGCGGCGCCGCCGAGTCGTGCGGCCACCGTCGCATCGATCCCCTCGAGGTCCGGGCGATCAGCCGACACGTAGGCGAGCACCCGATGGCCTGCGCGATCATCGGGAACGGCGACCACGGCGCAATCGCGCACCCCCGAGGTGTCGCGGATGATCGCCTCGACGGCGGCCAGGCTGACGCTGACCCCGTGGACCTGGACCACGTCGTCGGTCCGCCCCGTGATCGTGAGCCTGCCGCCGGCCCACGTGCCGCGGTCGGCGGTGAGGAATCGCCGACTGCTCCCCGTGCCGCTGAACCCATCGCCGGCGTCGCCGCGATAGCCCGCGGCGACCTGACGGCCCGTGATCGCGATCCGGCCACCCGCGTCCACGTCGACACCGACCCCCGGCAGAGGTACCCCGTCGTAGACGCATCCCCCCGTCGTCTCCGTCATGCCGTAGGTCGTCACCAGCGCCACTCCAGCCGCGCGCGCCTGCTCCGCGAGGACGTCCGGGGTCGCCGCGGCGCCCACCAGCACCGCATGCGCGCGTCCCAGCCAGGCGGTCGCGCGGGGGTGGGCCAGCATGTCGTTCAGTTGCCGGGGCACGAGCGAGACCGCGAAGGGCCCCTCGACACGCAGGTCCGACAGGTCGAGCGCGTCGAAGGCGGCCGCGCCGCCGATCGACGGCAAGACGTGCAGGGGCGTGCCGGACAGGTAGGCCCGCACGACCACCCCGAGGCCGCCGATCGATGTCACGGGAAGCGCGAGCACCCACGCGCATTCGGCGAGGCCGTCGATGCGCTCGGATGCCCCCTCGACGGCCGCGTGGAGGTTGGCGGAGGTGATCACCACGCCCCGCGGCTCGCCGGTGGAACCGCTCGTGGCCGCCACCAGGACGGTGTCGGGTTCGGTGACGGGAAGGTCCGGGTGCACGCAGCGGCGGATCATCGCGGCGTATTCGGGAGAGACGAAGCGACCTGTCGTGGGGACCAGGGCGAAGGGCTCGCCCGTGCCGGCCAGGCGTGCGGCGAGTGCCTCCCGTGCGGTGTTCGCGCCGGGGATACCGGCGGGCACCTCGACGACGCGAAGGGGGAGTGCCGTCATGCGGACGAGCGTAGGCCTGACTAGGTTGGGCGTCGTCGGCCCATCCCCGCCGACCGGCACGAAGGAGCGATCGGTGGCGCAGGAGTTCGATTCGCGCACGCGCTATGCGCTTACCCCGGTGGTCGACGAGGCCTCCCCGGCGTTCGCGGATCCGGGCTACTCGAGCATCGTCCCGGCATGCGACTGGGTCGGCAAGGGCGACTACGGCGATATCCGCTACGAGCACTCGACGGGAGAGGCCGCCGGAATCGCGAAGATCACGATCAATCGGCCGCAGAAGCGCAACGCGTTCAGGCCGCAGACGCTCTTCGAGATCTCCGACGCCCTCAACGACGCGCGCGACGACGACAGCATCGGGGTGATCATCCTCACCGGCCAGGGCGACTGGGCCTTCTGCAGCGGCGGCGACCAGATGATCCGCGGCGACGACGGCTACATCGGTGAGGACGAGGTGGCACAGAAGGGCATCGGGCGCCTAAATGTGCTCGACCTCCAGATCCAGATCCGTCGCACGCCCAAGCCCGTCATCGCCATGATCGCCGGCTATGCGATCGGTGGCGGCCACGTCCTCCACGTCGTGTGCGACCTGTCTATCGCGGCATCGAACGCGCGCTTCGGGCAGACCGGTCCCAAGGTGGGATCCTTCGACGGCGGCTACGGTTCGGGGCTCCTCGCCCGCACGATCGGCCAGAAGCGCTCCCGCGAAGTGTGGATGCTGTGCCGTCAGTACGGAGCCGAGCAGGCCTACGACTGGGGTCTGGTCAACGCCGTCGTGCCCCTTGCGGACCTGGAGCAGGAGACGGTGAGGTGGGCGCGCGACATGCTCACGCTGTCGCCGCTTGCCCTGCGCATGCTCAAGGCCTCGCACAATGCCGCGGACGATGGCCTCGCGGGCGTCCAGCAGCTGGCGGGCGACGCGACCCTGCTCTTCTACATGACGGAGGAGGCGCAGGAGGGACGCGATGCCTACGCGCAGCGGCGTACGCCCGACTTCACCCAGTTCCCGCGGCGCCCGTAGCCGCGTGGACATCACCCTCTCGGACGTCCTCCACGACGCGGTGCCGTACGCCCTGCCGCTGACCACGCGCTTCCGGGGCATCACCGTCCGCGAGGGCCTGCTCATCCGCGGCCCGAGCGGCTGGGGCGACTTCGCGCCGTTCGACGACTACTCCCCGCGCGCCTGCGCGCGCTGGCTCGCAAGCGCGGTGGAGGCGGCGTTCGGGCGATGGCCCGCACCGCGCCGCGAACTCGTGCCCGTCAATGCCATCGTGCCGGCGGTGCCCGCCGACGTCGCCGCGGCGATGGCTCGCCGGGCGGTGCTCGAGCACGGCTGCCGCACGATCAAGGTCAAGGTCGCCGGCATGGGCGAGGTCCTCGCGGATGACGAGGCGCGCGTGGCCGCGGTGCGTCATGCCGCTGACAGCGCTGTGGCGACGACCGATGAGCCGGGCCACGTCGGCATCCGGCTCGACGCGAACGGCGGGTGGTCCGCGCAGGATGCGTCGCGCGCGCTGGCCAGGCTCGGGGCCTATGACGTGGAGTACGTCGAGCAGCCGTGCGCCAGCATCGACGACACGCTCGCGCTGCGTCGCATGATCGACCTCCCCATCGCCCTCGACGAGTCGGTGCGCTACGCCGATCCGCGGGCGTTCGAGGCGGCGGACATCGTGATCGTGAAGGCCGCTCCGCTCGGCGGTGTCGCCGCGGCACTGGAGCTCGCGCGGGCCTGGGGAGGCCCGGTCGTGGTCAGCGGCGCACTCGACTCCGCCGTCGGGCTCGCGAGCGGACTGGCTCTCGCGGGCGCCCTGACCGGGGATCCGCCGGCGTGCGGCCTGGGCACCGGCGCCCTGCTCGCGCGGGACGTGATCGCGCCGCCGCTGGTGCCGTTCGAGGGGCATCTGCCGGTCGAGCGCATCGCGCCCGATCTCGACGCGCTCATGGCCGCCCGAGACCTGGTGGGCGATCACCGGGCGACGTGGTGGCGGCAGCGTCTGGTGGATGCGTGGGATGCCGGTGGTGCCGAACTCGTCGCCGCACTCGATGCGTGAGAGCCTTCCCGCATGACTGCCACGGCGCCCGGGCTCGCCGTCGCGATCGTCGAGGAGCTGATGCGCGCGGGTGTCCGCGATGCTGTCCTCGCACCGGGGTCGCGCTCGGCTCCGCTCGCCCTCGCACTCGCCGACGCGGAGCGTCAGGGACTGCTTCGCCTGCATGTGCGCATCGATGAGCGCAGCGCCGCGTACCTCGCGCTCGGCATCGCCCGGGAGTCGGGCAGGGCGTGCGCCGTCGTCACGACATCCGGCACCGCTGCGGTCAATCTGCACCCGGCCGTCGTCGAGGCCGCGTACTCGGGCGTGCCCCTGATCGTCCTGACCGCGGACCGACCCGGTGCCCTGCGCGGCTCGGGCGCCAACCAGACCATCGACCAGCGTCGCCTGTTCGGTGTCGACGTCGTCGCCGACGTCGACCTGGAGGAGCTCGCTCCGGACGGGGTACGAACCGCGCTGGCGGAGGCGATCGGGGCGGCGATGGGTCCGGGGTCCGGTCCGGTGCATGTCAATGTCCCGCTGGCGGAGCCACTCGTCGCGGCGGGGCAGCATCGCGTGGGGCAGGTCGAGGTGGTGGAGCGCGTCGCCGCACGGCCGGTCGGGCGCGCGCTATCGCAGATCGTCCCCGCGGGGGTGGATGTGCGCCACGGCGTGCTGGTTGCCGGGGACTTCGACGACGACCTCGCGCGCGAGCGCGCCGGTGAGCTCGCCGATGCGCTCGGCTGGCCGATCATCAGCGAACCGTCAGGCAACCTGTCGGACCATCCGCGCGCGCTGCGCCACGGACCGATGCTCCTGCGTCGCGCCCTCGAACTCGATGCGACGCCCGAGGTCGTCGTCACGGTCGGTCGTGTCGGACTGCACAGGTCCGTCACCGCCCTGCTTCGGGCGACCCCGGTCCATATCGCGGTCGACGTCCCGCCCCGGCGGGGTCGTGTCGATCCGGCGCGCACGGCGGTATCGGTGGTCGATGCCGTGCCCGTCCCCGACGGGGCGGCCGATGATGCGTGGTGGTCCCGGTGGCAGGGATGGGATCGCAGTGCTGCCGAGGTCATCGATGCCGGTCTCGGCGGCGACCAGCTCAGCGGCCCTGTCGTCGCACGGATAGTCGGCCGGGCAGCGACCGGGACGGACCTGATCTACCTCGGGCCCTCGTGGCCGGTCCGCCATGTCTCGTCGTACGCGGGTGCCCTACGCGCGCGGTGCCTGGGCAACAGGGGGACCTCGGGCATCGACGGGGTCGTGTCGAGCGCCTGGGGTGCGGCCGTCGCTCTCGGGGACCGAGACCCCGGCGCTACGGCGTACGCGCTCGTGGGGGACCTCACCGCGATCTACGACCGCAACGGTCTGCTCGCGCCGGCATCCGAGGCGCGGCCACGGCTGGTCTACGTCGTCGCCGACAATGACGGCGGCGGCATCTTCTCCTCGCTCGAGCAGGGTGAGGCGGACTTCGCGGACGACTTCGAACGTGTCTTCGGCACCCCGCACGGAGCCGATGTCGCCGACCTGCTGTCCGCACCGCTCACCGATGTGACGACAGTGGACACCCCGGGAGAGCTCGCGCGCGAACTGGAGCGCAGCGTCGCCGGAGTGCGTGTCATCGTGGCGCGCTGCATCTCGCGCGACGCCGAGGCGCGTCTGGTCGCCCGGATCGCGGACGAGGTGGACGACGCGATCAGGTGACGGGGGCCGTCAGCCGCACGATGGTGGGCCCGAGGTCCGGGTCGGTCTGCCGATCCCAGTCCAGGTCCAGGCGCTCCAGGAGACGGAGCATCCCTGAATTCCCCGCCAGGACGAGCGCCGTGATGTCTGCGAATCCCTGCCGTCGCGCGAGTTCGACCAGGTGCTCCAGGAGCCGGCCGCCGAGCCCGCGACCTTGCCAGGCGTCCTCGACGATGACGGCGATCTCGGCCGTGGTCGTCTCGTCGGGGCGATCGGGGAAGACGTTGCCGAGTCCGACGATGTCGCCGCGCCAGTTGACGGCGACGAGGGTGGCCCCGCGATGGCCGCCGGCGACTCGGCGGAGCTGGTCCTCGCGCCAGTCGGTCACGGGGGTGAAGTAGCGCTGGTAGCGCGTGGCCTCCGATGACCGCTCGTGCATGTCCGCCACCCCCTCGGCATCCTCGGGGCGAGCGAGGCGGATGACGACTCGCGTGCCGTCGCGCAGGTACTCGACCCAACCGAAGCCTCCCGCGCCCGCGGGTGCGGACGCGACAGCATCCACCAGGCGCAGCAGCGCCGAGGCGCGGGCGCGCTCGACCGCGACGAACGGCGCGCCCTCGCGATGGAGCACGACGTGGTGGTCCGGAGTCCACTGCAGGCGCATGACGTCGCTGGCCGCGTCCTCCCCTGCCGTCGCAGGCTCCACGGTCCACGAGTCGGCGAGCACGAGTTCGGCTGCGGCGCGGGGGGCACGCTCGGGGTGCTCGACGAGCTCCGCGGCAACGTCGAGGATCCGCGTCACGAGGTCGCGTTCGTCCTCCGGTGCCCCGGGCGCGACGAGTACTCGATGCCCCGCCGTGGCGAGCGCGTCGGCGATGTCCGCGCGGGCCAGGACTGCGGGAGCGGAGCAGAGCAGGTCCACGAGCTGGGTTCCGTCGTCCTGCGCGTGGGTGAAGAGCGTGACAACCTCCGCCCCGAGCAGTGCCAGCACGCGCAGGACGCGCGCTGTGGCCGCGGGCGTGGCCGGCGCGACGACCCGGATCCGCCACGGGTGACGCTCGCCATCATCGTCGGGCCCGGCAGGGTCGATCGCCGCCAGGGACTCGACGAGCCGGGACGTCAGGCGGACCCACGAGCTCGCGTCGACGTTGCGCGGCGTCAGGCCGTCGAGCAGCGCCAGGCCCGCCCCCACGGCCAGGAGGTGGAGTGCGGCGGCATCATCGTCGATGGTGCTGTCGACGGCCCCCTCGCCGCGGAGTTGGCGCACCACGGTGCGGGCGGCTTCCCAGCGCAGGGCGATGCGGGAGCGCACGACGTCGGCCAACTCGTCGTCGAAGGGTGCGAGCACCGTCGCCTGGAGCTCGATGACGTCCCAGACCGACGCGGGCGCGCCGAACGCGTCGCGAGCCGCCGTGAGGATCGTCTGCAGCGCCTGCTCGCTCGCATCCTCGGCCTGCGCCTGTATGCGCTGGGACGTGGGCGGGAACGGCAGGCCGGCGGTCACGGCGGCGAGGAGTTCGCTCCGACTGCCTGCGACCGCGTTGACCGAGCGCGTCGCGACGCCGGCCGCCTCGGCCACGTCCCGACGCGACGTCGCGGCGATGCCGATGTCCTCGAACAGGTCGTGGGCGGCGGCGAGGACGCGCTGGCGCCGCTCGAACCGCGCTGCGCTCGTACTCACGCGCCCAGCCTAGGGTCCCGGACCAGACGACACCTGACCGCGATTTCCGGACCCGAAACGCGGTCCCGCGTCGTCCGGCGGAGAGGGCTAGCCCAGTGCCTGGCGGATGGGGGCGAGCTTGGCCCGGGACTCGGCGAGTTCGGCCTCGGGGTCGGATCCGCTGACGATGCCGCAGCCGGCGAACAGGCGCAGCGATCCCGGGCGCACCTCAGCGCACCGCAGGGCGATGCCGAACTCGCCGTCACCGCGGCTGTCGAACCAGCCGACGGGACCTGCGTAGCGACCGCGGTCCATGCCCTCGAGTTCGCGGATCATCGCGAAGGCGCGCTCCGTCGGCGTCCCGCACACGGCCGCCGTCGGGTGCAGCGACGCCGCGAGCGCGAGGACCGGCGCGCCGTCGGCGAGTCGCCCCGTGACGTCGGTCGCGAGGTGCTGGACGTTGGCCAGGCGCAGGACATGCGGGCGCTGCGGCACGCGCAGGTCGGTGCAGTGATGACCGAGGGCACGCGCGACCGATCGCACGGCGTACTCGTGCTCCTCGAGATCCTTGCCGCTGCCGAGGAGCGCCTGGGCCAGGCTCGCGTCCTCGCTCTCGTCGCCGCGGCGCTTCACCGTCCCTGCGAGCACGCGCGACAGCACCGTGTCGGCGGTGCGCCGGACCAGGAGCTCGGGTGTGGCCCCGACCATGTCGTCGACCTGGAAGGTCCAGCACTCGGGGTACGCCGCAGCCAGGCGCTGGAGCAGATATCGCGCGTCGAAGTCATCGCTGACTTCGGCGACCACGTCACGCGCGAGGACGACCTTGTCGACCTCGCCGCGACTGATCCGCTCGATGGCCTCGACGACCGACGCCTTCCACTCCTCCGATGTGCGAGTGCCGCGACCCCAGTCGACCAGTGTCGGGGCCGGCGGGGTCGCGGGCTCGGGCAGCAGGGAGTCCGACGGCAGCAGGTCATCGGGGTCGTCCACCACGGTGAGCCACGCCCGGCCTTCGCGTCGGCCGAGGACCGCCCGCGGGATGACCACGTGCGAGGTGCGCCCCGATGCCGGCTCCGGGTCGAAGGTGAAGGAGGCGAAGGCCACCGGACCGGTGCCCGGCAGTTGCAGGGGATCGTCGACGTCGGCGGTGCGGCACCACTCGGCCCACCAGCGCTGGGTACGACTGAAGCGCTCATCGCCGGTCACGTCGAGGGCGGCGGCCACGCCCCAGCCCACCAGGCCCTCGCCGTCCCGGACCCACGCCGTGCCCGCCGAGTCGGGGAGGCGGTCGAGCAGCGGGCCGGGATCCTCCAGCGGCATCGTCCGCACGCGCGGCGCCGCGGTGGTGCCGAGCACGGGGATGGCCACGTGCTGAGGGTAAGGCCCCTAGGCCCCGGCGGCGACTTCGTTGAGTGGCGGGTCATCGCGCCCGCCAGCGGCGTGTCGCCTGCGATAACCCGCCACTCAATGAAGTGCCCGGGACTGGGAGGATTCGGGCATGGCCCGCGCCGACCTGGACAAGCAGCCCACTCAGGTCGCCGCGATGTTCGATGACGTCGCCGAGCGCTACGACCTCACCAACGACGTCCTCGCCCTGGGACAGACCCGCCTGTGGCGTCGGGCGGTCGTCAACGCGGTAGGGCCGCGCCCCGGCGAGCGGATCTTGGACCTCGCCGCGGGCACGGGCACCTCGAGCGCGCCCATGGCCGCGAGGGGCGCGACCGTGGTGCCCTGCGACTTCTCCCTGGGGATGCTCGCCGTGGGACGTCGCCGGGAGCCGAGCCTGCCCTTCGTCGCCGGGGACGCCATGCGGCTGCCCTTCGCGGACGCCTCGTTCGACGCTGCGACGATCTCCTTCGGACTGCGCAACACGGTGGACCCCGAGGGTGCTCTGCGGGAGATGGCCCGTGTCACCCGCCCCGGCGGCCGCCTCGTCGTCTGCGAGTTCTCCCATCCGTCCTTCGGACCGTTCCGGACGGTGTACTCGCGCTATCTCATGGGTGCGCTGCCCGGGATCGCCCGGCGCGCCTCGTCCAATCCGGAGGCCTACGTCTACCTCGCGGAGTCGATCAGGGCCTGGCCCGACCAGCCCGCGCTTGCCCGGATGCTGACCGCTTCCGGCTGGCACGACGTCGAGTGGCTCAACCTCACCGGCGGCATCGTCGCCCTCCACCGGGGTCGGCGCTGACGCGACGAGCGCGTGGCTAGACTGCGAGCGCACGGGGCACTGGCCTCGGGCGAGGAACCGGTGGGTCGGCTTCGCCGCGTCTCACCCGCAGGAGCATTCGGAGGATCGTGGTGAGTTCGTACGCGCCCATCCTCGTCCTGGGGTTGCTGGCCGCGGGGTTCGCGATCTTCAGTGTGACCCTCACCACGTTCACCGGCCCGAAGCGCTACAACCGGGCCAAGCTCGACGCCTACGAGTGCGGCATCGACCCGACTCCCCAGCCCATGGGCGGCGGCCGATTCCCCGTTAAGTACTACCTCACGGCCATGATGTTCATCATCTTCGACATCGAGATCGTCTTCCTCTACCCCTGGGCCGTCGCCTTCGACCAATTGCCGCTCTTCGTATTCCTGGCGATGATGTTGTTCCTGTTCAACCTCACCGTGCCGTACGTCTACGAGTGGCGTCGCGGCGGACTGGATTGGGACTGACGCCATGGGTCTAGAGGAGAAGCTGCCGTCCGGGGTACTGCTGACCACGGTCGAGAAGGTCGCGGGCTACGCCCGCAAGGGCTCGCTGTGGCCGGCCACGTTCGGCCTGGCCTGCTGCGCGATCGAGATGATGGCCACCGGTGGTCCGCGGTACGACCTCGCGCGATTCGGCATGGAGGTCTTCAGGGCATCGCCGCGACAGGCCGACCTCATGATCGTGGCAGGCCGGGTGAGCCAGAAGATGGCGCCGGTCCTGCGCCAGATCTACGACCAGATGCCGAACCCCAAGTGGGTCCTGGCGATGGGCGTCTGCGCGAGCAGCGGCGGCATGTTCAACAACTACGCGATCGTCCAGGGCGTCGATCACGTCGTCCCGGTCGACATGTACCTCCCCGGATGCCCGCCGCGACCGGAGATGCTCATCGACGCGATCTTGAAGATCCACGATCAGATCCAGGACATGAAGCTCGGGGTCAACGCCGTCCGCGAGCAGGAGCAGCTCGAGGTCGCGGCCCTCACCGCCGCGCCCACGCTCGAGATGAAGGGCCTGCTGCGATGAGCGAGCAGCAGCCGGTCTCCCCGGCCGAGGCGGGCCTGGAGGTCGCAGCGACCGCGACCGTCATGCCCGAGGATGTCCGCGAACTCGAGATCATCGGCGTTCGACACGGTGCCTTCTCCGCCCAGGACGGCGGAGACACCTCCGGCTTCGGAGGCCTCGTCGCTCCGATCGTCATGCCCGGGCCGACCGAGAGGCCGTACGGCGAATGGTTCGATGCCGCGGCCGATGAGATCGAGCTGGCCCTGGCCGACCGCGGGCTTCCCATGACGACCGCGGTGGAAAAGGTCGTCGTCGACCGCGGAGAGATGACGTTCGTGGTGCGACGCGAGCACCTGCTGGCCTTCGCGACGGTGCTGCGCGATGAGCCCGCGCTGCGCTTCGAGATGTGCATGGGTGTCAACGGCGTTCACTACCCGGCCGATGCAGGCCGTGAGCTCCACGCCGTCTACCCATTCCTGTCGATCACGCACAACCGGCGCCTGCGCGTCGAGGTCACCTGCCCGGACGCCGATCCGCGCATTCCCTCGATCGTGTCGGTCTACCCGGCCAACAACTGGCATGAGCGCGAGACATACGATTTCTTCGGGATCGTCTTCGACGGCCACCCGGCGCTGACGCGCATCGAGATGCCCGATGACTGGCCGGGCCACCCGCAGCGCAAGGACTATCCCCTCGGTGGGATTCCCGTGGAGTACAAGGGCGCCGAGGTCCCGCCGCCCGATCAGCGGAGGGCGTACACCTGATGTCGACCGACCAGAGCTTCGCTGACGAGGGCATCGTCTACGAGGGCGAGTTGCCGCCCGAGGATCCGTACGCGCTGTCCTACGAGACCGGCCAGGGGACCGTGTACACCGTCTCCGGCGGCGATTGGGACTCCATCTCCACCCCCGATGAGGGCGAGCGCGAGCGCATCGTCGTCAACATGGGTCCCCAGCACCCCTCCACCCACGGCGTCCTCCGCCTGATCCTCGAGCTCGAGGGCGAGACCGTCGTCGATACCCGGTGCGGCATCGGCTACCTCCACACCGGCATCGAGAAGAACATGGAGTTCCGGTCGTGGACGCAGGGCGTCACCTTCGTCACGCGCATGGACTACCTCTCGCCGTTCTTCAATGAGACCGCGTACTGCCTGGGCGTGGAGAAGCTGCTCGGCGTCACCGACCAGATCCCGGAGCGCGCGAGCGTCATCCGCGTCCTGATGATGGAGCTCAACCGCATCTCATCCCACCTCGTCGCCCTCGCCACCGGAGGCATGGAACTCGGTGCCCTCACGGCCATGACCTTCGGATTCCGCGAGCGCGAGCTGATCCTCGACATCTTCGAGATGGTCACGGGCCTGCGGATGAACAGCGCCTACGTCCGCCCCGGAGGTGTCGCGCAGGACATCACCGATGACCAGGTCGCCCGCATTCGCGAGACGCTGCCGCTGCTGCGCAAGCGCATGAAGGACACAGCCGACCTGCTCGTCGATAACGCCATCTGGATGGGACGCACCGTGGGCGTCGGCTACCTCGACCTCGCCGGCTGCATGGCCCTGGGCGTCACCGGTCCGATCCTGCGCAGCACGGGTCTCCCGCACGACCTGCGCAAGTCCCAGCCCTACTGCGGCTACGAGGACTACGAGTTCGAGGTCCCCACGCAGGACACCTGCGATGCCTATGGCCGCTTCCTCATCCGGGTTGCCGAGATGCAGGAGAGCATCAAGCTCGTGGAGCAGGCGCTGGACCGCCTGCGTCCGGGGCCGGTGATGGTCGAGGACAAGAAGATCGCCTGGCCCGCGCGCCTGTCGATCGGCGGTGACGGCCAGGGCAACTCCCCGGAGCACATCAAGGAGATCATGGCCCAGTCGATGGAGGCGCTGATCCATCACTTCAAGCTCGTCACCGAGGGCTTCTCGGTCCCGACGGGGCAGGTCTACTCCGCGATCGAGTCGCCCCGCGGTGAGCTCGGCGTCCACATGGTCAGCGACGGGGGCACCCGCCCCTACCGCGTGCACTACCGCGATCCGTCCTTCAACAACCTGCAGGCCACCGCCGCGATGTCCAACGGCAGCATGATCTCCGACGTCATCGCGGCCGTCGCCAGCATCGACCCGGTCATGGGCGGGGTGGACCGCTGATGTCGTACGACGACGCCGTGCTGGCGCAGATGCGCGAGATCATCGCGAGGTATCCCAGCTCGCGATCGGCCGTCATGCCGCTCCTGCACCTCGCGCAGAGCATCGACGACGAGGTCACCTCGGACGCGATGCAGGTCATCGCGGACGAGCTCGGGCTCACGACCGCCGAGGTCACGGCCGTGGCGTCGTTCTACACGATGTACAAGCGTCGCCCGGTCGGCAAGCACCACATCGGCGTCTGCACCAACACCCTGTGCGCGCTGCTCGGGGGAGACGCGGTCTACGACGCCGTGTCGGAGCGCCTCGGGGCCGGGCACGATGAGCGGGACGTGGACGGCACGTTCTGGCTCGAGCGCATCGAGTGCCAGGCGGCGTGCACTCACGCCCCTGTCATGACTGTGGACTGGGAGTTCATGGACTGCCAGACACCGCAGAGCGCCGTCGACATCATCGATCGCCTCGCCCGCGGCGAGGAGGTGGTGTCGACCCGGGGTCCGGTCATCCGCGACTTCCAGGCGACCGAGCACACCCTGGCCTTCCCGGTGGACGGCCTTGCGGGCGAGGGTGGAGAGGCCGACGCCATGATGCTCGCTGGCCTGACCTACGCCCACGAGCACGACATGAAGGCACCCCCAGCGCCCGCGGAGGGACAGTCATGACATCGCTGACGCCGGTCATCACCGAGCACTGGAATGTGCCGGACCTGTTCAGCCTCGAGGGCTATCGGCGCCACGGCGGCTATCGGGCCCTGCGCTCGGCACTCGCCATGGACCCCGACGCGATCATCACGACGGTCAAGGACACCGGCCTGCGCGGCCGCGGAGGCGCGGGTTTCCCCACCGGCCTGAAGTGGAGCTTCGTGCCGCAGGGAGATGGCAAGCCCCACTACCTGGTCGTCAACGCCGACGAGTCCGAGCCGGGTGCCTGCAAGGACGTCCCGATCATGATCGCCAATCCGCACGCACTCATCGAGGGCGTGATCATCTCGTCGTACGCGATCCGGGCAAACCATGCCTTCATCTACATCCGCGGAGAGGTGCCGCAGGCGATCCGCCGCGTGGCCACCGCCATCGCCGAGGCCGAGCGAGCAGGGCTCATCGGAGACGACATCCTCGGCTCGGGCTTCAACCTCGCGGTCACGGTGCACTCCGGTGCCGGCGCCTACATCTGCGGCGAGGAGACCGCCCTGCTGGACTCGCTCGAGGGCTACCGCGGGCAGCCGAGACTGAAGCCCCCGTTCCCCGCCACCCACGGCCTCTACGCCTCCCCGACGGTGGTCAACAACGTCGAGACCATCACGAACATCCCGTACATCATCGATCGCGGCGTCGACTGGTTCCGCCAGTTCGGCACCGAGAAGTCCCCGGGCTTCAAGGTGTTCGCGGTCTCCGGTCACGTCAATCGCCCGGGCATCTACGAGGCACCCCTCGGCATCACGATGCGCGAGTTGCTCGACTACGCCGGCGGCATACGCGACGGCCGCCCGGTGAAGTTCTGGCTGCCCGGTGGCTCGTCAGTGCCGATGCTTACCGCAGATCACCTCGACATCCCGATGACCTACGAGGACATGGC